>JALOKS010000370.1 GCA_025456385.1 Thermoanaerobaculales bacterium
CTGCCCTTCGACCGGATCATGCCCGCGGTGCGCGCGGGCGAGGTCGACGCCGGCCTGGTCATCCACGAGGGGCAGCTGACCTGGGAGGACGAGGGCTTCGCGAAGCTCGTCGATCTCGGCGTCTGGTGGGCGGCGGAGACCGGCGGCCTGCCGCTGCCGTTGGGCGGCAACGTGATCCGGCGCGACCTCGGGGCGACCACCTGCGCCCGCGTGGCGGCGCTGCTCAAGGCCTCCATCGAGCACGCGCTCGCGCACCGCGAGGCGGCGCTCGACCATGCGCTGGCCTACGGCCGCGGCCTCGACCGCGCGCGCGCCGACCGCGACTTCCTCTGAGAGGCAGGCGCAGGCAGGCGGCCGCGCCGGCCAGCGCGCCGAGCGCGAGCAGCGTCCAGGCCGGCGTCCAGCCTCCGAAACGGTCGCGGACGGCGCCGGCGAGCGCCGGTCCGGCGAGGTTGCCGAGGTTCGAGAAGGCGGTGATGAAGCCGAAGGCGAAGCCGACCCGGGACGCCGCGACGAGGGACGACGGCAGGGAGTACGTCGCGGTCGCCACGGTGGCGAAGCACACGCCGACCAGCAGCATGGCCGCCGCCGGCGGCAGCAGGCGCGCGGCCATGCCGGCGAGGACCGCGGTGAGCAGCAGCTGGCCCGCGAGCAGCCATCGTGCCGCCTGCCCGCTGCGGTCGATCAGGAGGCCGGCGAGGGGACCGAGGACGATGGCGGCCCAGGGGATCAGGCTGACGGTGAGGAGGGCGCCCGGCCCGCCGCCCGCCCACTCCGGAGCGAAGGTGAAGATCGAGGCGTAGGCCGCGAAGAACAGCATCCAGGCGACGGCGAGCGCCGCCAGCGGAGCCGAGACCCGGGGGCCGGCCGGGCGGTCGGCGGTGCCTCCGGCTCCGGACAACCGCCGCGGCACGGCAACGTTGTGGAGCGGGACCGCGACCACGACGACCGCGGCGAGGGCCAGCAGCTCGCCGCGCCATCCCAGCAGCGCCTGCAGCCGCGGCTGCAGCGAGAACATCACGATCATGCTCGCCGGGTAGACCGCGTTGAAGATCCCCATGGCGAGCGCGAGCTCGCGGCCGGCGAAGGCCGTCGACACCAGGCGGGCGAGCAGCAGGTTGACGACCAGCCCGCCGACGCCGAAGAGCACGCGGCCGACGACCAGGGCGGCATAGCCCGGCGCGACCGCGAACAGCAGGGCCCCGGCGAGCATCAGGCCGAGGCCGGCGTTGCCGGTCGCGCGGGCGGGCCAGCGGTCGACCGCCGCGCCGAGCGGGATCGAGGCGAGCACCGCCGGCACCGAGATCGCCCCCATCAGGATCCCGATCGCCAGGTGGCTGAGGCCGAAGCGCGCCACCAGCTCCGGGACCAGCGGCGGCACCGCGAAGAAGGTGACGCCGACCGCGAAGAAGCTGAGCACGGTCGAGGCCAGGATCAGCCAGCGCCGCGCGGCGAGGTCGTGCTGCATGGCGGGCATCATACGCGTGCCGGCGCGCACCGCGCCCGCGGCGAGGCCGTCCTCAGAAGCGCCGGCCGAGGTCCGGCCGGTAGACGTCGCGGTAGTGCCGCAGCCGCCACGGCAGGAGGCCGCTGCCGCGCTCGATCGTGACGAGGTCGTAGCGGCAGGGGCGCTCCCAGAGGCCGTAGCGGCTCAGGTAGGCTGCGGAGGCCCGCAGCAGGACCCGCCGCTTAGCCTCGCCGAAGGCCGCGGCGGCGCCGCCGAAGTCGGTGCTCGTCCTGGCCTTGACCTCGACGAAGACCGTCTCGCCGCGTTGGCTGGTGACGAGATCGATCTCGCCGCCCCCGCCGCGCCAGTTGCGGTGGCGCAGCCGGTGGCCCTTGGCCAGCAGCAGCAGCAGCGCGAGCCACTCGGCGGCGCGTCCGAGGCGGTGGGGCGATCGGACAGGCACGCTGGGATTGTACCCACAGTGGGCGGTCGCGGACGCCATCGTTCGAACGTTTGAACGTTTCACGTTCGAACGTGCACGACCCCCCCGCCCTCAAGATGCCGCGTTCGGTGCTTGGGTGGGTGGGCGGGACGTTGAACGTTTCAACGTTCAAACGTTCGAAGGTTCCAACGGCGGCCGCCGACCGCCGTTCCCGCTATGATGCGCGGCGATGCGGACGGATGACTTCGACTACGAGCTCCCGCCGGAGCTGATCGCGCAGCACCCGGTCGCGCGCGGCACCTCGCGGCTGCTGGTGCTCGACCGGCGCAGCGGATCGCTGGACCACCGGAGCGTGACCGCGCTGCCGGCGCTGCTGCGCGCCGGCGACCTGCTGCTGCTCAACGACACGCGCGTGATCGCGGCCAGGCTGTACGCCGCGCGACCGACGGGGCGGCGCTTCGAGCTCCTGCTCCTGCGGCGGCTCGAAGGCGGCCGCTGGGAGGCCCTGCTGCGGCCCGCGGCGCGGGCCCGGACCGGCGAGCGGCTCGAGCTGGCCGACGGCGGCGAGGTGGTCCCGGAGGAGCGCCGGGGGGAGGGTCGCTGGGTGCTGCGTTTCGACCCGGAGCTCGGGCTCGAGCGCCTCGACCGCCTCGGCGAGACCCCGCTGCCGCCGTACATCGAGCGCCCCGGCGGCGCCGAGACCGCCGACCGCAGCGCCTACCAGACCGTCTACGCGGCCCACCCCGGCGCCGTGGCGGCGCCGACGGCGGGCCTCCACTTCAGCGACGAGCTGCTGACGGCGGTGGGGGAGGCCGGCGTCGAGATCGCCTTCCTCACGCTCCACGTCGGCCTGGGGACGTTTCGGCCGGTGGCGGTCGAGCACGTCGCCGACCACGAGATGCACGAAGAGTGGTACAGCATCTCGACCGCGACTGCCGCGGCGGTCAACCGCGCCCTCGCGGACGGCCGGCGCATCGTCTGCGTCGGCACCACGTCGGTGCGGGCCCTCGAGGGTGCGCTGGCCGAGGGGGAGGGCCGGCTGCAGCCCGGCGACGCCTGGACCCGGCTCTTCATCACCCCCGGCTACCGTTTCCGGGGAGTCGGCGCCCTCCTCACCAACTTCCACCTGCCGCGCTCCACCCTGCTGATGCTGGTCAGCGCCTTCGCCGGCCGCGAGCGGGTCCTCGCCGCCTACGCCGAGGCGATCGCGCTCCGCTACCGCTTCTTCTCCTACGGCGACGCGATGCTGATCAACGAGGTGGGCACGCGTCTGCTTCGGTTTTCGGACGTCTGGTTTCCGTCCACCCATCTGAACCACGGAGGCACAGAGGCCACAGAGAATTCACAGAGACCGTTCATGACCTCGCACCACGATGATCTCTGGACGGTCCTGCGATGAGTCGGGAAACTCTGTGTGCTGCTCTGTGCCCTCCGTGCCTCTGTGGTTCAATGAACTCCTCGAATCGATTGGTGTGGACGACCCGGAGGCGGCCATGCCGCGGTCGCTGACCCGGCTCGCAGCCCCTGGCCTCGGTCGCTGGCGCCGGACCTGCACCCGGGCACGGGCACAGAGACGGACACGGGTCAGGCGGGAGCCCGGAGATCCTCGATCTCATGAAAAATCCTACGAATCTCACGTTCTAACTGTCTTCAGAGGCCTCGCTCGGCTGGGTTCTGTCGTCAGTTCGCCGATCGCTCTGGTGGCCGGTCGGGCGCCTTTCGTCCTCCTCGCCCAGGATGCGCAGCGCCGGCGTCTCGAGGTCGTCGAACTGGCCCGAGCGCACCGACCAGACGAAGGCGACCAGTCCGCCCACGGCGAGCAGCAACGCGATCGGGAGGGCGATGTAGACAGCTGACATAAGTCAAAACTTCTAATTCTCAATTCTCAATTCTTAATTCCCACCCACCCGGCAGAGCAGTTGTGAGTTTTGAGTTCCGCCCGCCCCCCGGTGAGCCCAAGGGATTCCGGGTGGGTGGGGGAAAATTCAAAATTGAGAATTCAAAATTGAGAATTGTCAGAACGTTTTCGCCCTATACGACGACAGCACCACCGTCATCGAGCTCAAGGGCATCAGGACTGCGGCGAGGACCGGGTTCATGTGGCCGGTGACGGCGAGGCTCACCGCCACCACGTTGTAGGCGAGCGAGAGCACGAGGTTGCGGCGGATGACGGCCATTCGACCAGCGGTTCGAGGCCGGGCCGGCCGAGGGAGACGTCGGCGGCCGCCAGCGCCGCCTCGGCGCCGCCGTGAACGCCGATGCCGACAGTGGCGGCGGCGAGGGCCGCGGCGTCGTTGACGCCGTCGCCGACCATCGCGACCGGGCCCTCGACCGCCGCCGCGCGCACCGCCTCGAGCTTGTCCTCGGGCGACGCGCCGCC
>JALOKS010000371.1 GCA_025456385.1 Thermoanaerobaculales bacterium
GCCGCGGTCGCCGCCTCGTGGGCGGGCTTCGAGGCCCTCGGCGCGGTGCTCGAGCTGCCCCTCCTGTCCGCCGAGCACCGGGCATTGAAGCGGCTCGCGGACGGCTGCGGCGTCGCCTACAAGCCGAGCGGCGCCGGCGGCGGCGACCTCGGGCTCGCGGTGGCGGCGGAGCCCGAACGCCTCGACGAGCTCGTCAGCCGCGCCCGCGCCGCGGGCTTCACGGCCCCCGGCCTCGCGCTCGGAGCCGCCGGTCTCGACGGGAATGGAATGGAGAACGCCCCGGCAGGTGTTGTGCCGCTGTAATTGTGCGCGGTCTTGCGATAAAGTGCTGCTGCACGTTGGCTTAGGAGGTCGACTCGGATGCCGCGCGGAAAGAAAGAGGCTGGCGCGAGGACCATGACGGGCTCGGTGATTCCTTCGTTCCACAAGCTGAGCATCGAGGAGCGGGTGCGGGCGATCCGCGACCGCGGCCTGATCTCCCACCAGGACTACAAGAACCTGCTCGCCGGGCGCAACGTGCTGTCGGTCGACAGCGCCGGCACGATGATCGAGAACGTGGTCGGGGTCATGGGCCTGCCGGTCGGCCTCGGCCTCAACTTCCTGATCAACGGCAAGGACTACGTGGTGCCGATGGCGGTCGAGGAGCCGTCGATCGTCGCCGCGGTGAGCTACGCCGCGAAGACCGCCCGCGCCGCCGGCGGCTTCAGCTCTTCGAGCATGGAGCCGCTCCTCATCGGCCAGGTCCAGGTGATGGACGTGCCGCGGCCGAGCCAGGCCCGCAGCCGGCTCCTGCAGCGCAAGGAGGAGGTCCTCAACCTCGCCAACAGCCTCCACCCGCGGCTGGTCGCCCGCGGCGGCGGCGCCCGCGACCTCGAGGTCTACCTGTTCCCCGCCCCCCCCGGCAAGCCCGAGATGCTGGTCGTCCACCTGCTGGTCGACACCCGCGACGCCATGGGCGCCAACCTCGTCAACACGATGTGCGAGGGCGTGGCCTCGCTGGTCGAAGGCATCACCGGCGGCAAGGTCTTCCTGCGCATCCTCTCCAACCTCGCCGACCGCTCGCTGGTGCGGGCTCGGATGCGGGTGCCGGCCGCGGACCTCACCTCCAACGGTTTCGACGGCGAGCAGGTGCGCGACGGCATCATCATCGCAGGCGAGTTCGCCGACATCGACCCCTACCGGGCTGCGACCCACAACAAGGGCATCATGAACGGCATCGACGCCGTGGCCCTGGCGACCGGCAACGACTGGCGCGCGGTCGAGGCGAGCGCGCACGCCTACGCCGCCCGCGGCAGCCGCTACACCTCCCTGACGCGCTGGCGCAGCGACGACGAGGGCGCGCTGGTTGGTGAGATCGAGATCCCGCTCAAGGTCGGCACCGTCGGCGGCTCGCAGCAGTCGAACCCGACCGTGGCCCTCAACCTGCGCCTGCTCGGTGTGAGCTCCGCGCGCGAGCTCGCCGAGGTGATGGGCGCGGTCGGCCTCGCCCAGAACTTCGCCGCCCTGCGCGCGCTCGCCACCGAGGGCATCCAGCAGGGCCACATGACCCTGCACGCCCGCTCCGTTGTCTCGGCCGCCGGCACGCCGCCCGAGCTCTTCGACACCGTGGTCGAGCGGGTCGTGCAGTCGGGCGAGATCAAGGTCTGGAAGGCCAAGGAGCTGCTCGAGCAGGTGCGGGTCGCCGCCGGCGGTCAGGTCGCCGGGGCGGCGGCACCCGGAGACGGCCTCACGGCCTGCGGGCACGGCAAGATCATCCTCTTCGGCGAGCACGCGGTGGTCTACGGCAAGCGCGCGATCGCGGCGCCGATCCCGCTCGCGGTCCACTCGCGGGTGGTCGACACCGACAACGGGGTCTGGATCGTGATGCCGCGCTGGGGCGTCGAGCAGCGGCTGCACGACGATCCGGTCAAGCGGAGCGCGATCGAGGAGATCGGCGCCGGGATCCTCGACCGGCTCGGCCTCAGCGACCGCAGCATGCGGATCGAGGTCTACTCCGAGATCCCGCGCGCGATGGGCCTCGGCGGCTCGGCGGCGGTGGCGGTGGCGATCATCCGCGCCCTCGACCTCCACTATGAGCTCGGGCTCTCGGACGACGAGGTCAATCAGTACGCCTACCGCGCCGAGCAGGTGGCGCACGGCACGCCCTCCGGCATCGACAACACGGTGGCGACCTTCGGCCGGCCGATCCTCTACCGCGCCGGCTCGCCGCCGCAGATCGAGGAGATCGTGTTCGCAAAGCCGATCCGCTTCGTCATCGGCATCACCGGCTCGGAGAGCCTGACCGCCAAGACGGTGGCCCGGGTACGCGCCGCGCGCGACAAGAACCGCGTCGTCATCGACCGCGTGTTCCGGGGCATCGACGCCCTCACCGGCCAGGCGCTGGTGGCGATCAAGCACCACGACCTGGAGCGCCTCGGGGACCTCATGAACGTCTGCCACGGGCTCCTGAACAGCCTCCAGGTCTCGAGCTGGGAGCTCGAGGAGCTGATCCAGATCGCGCGCGAGCACGGCGCCCTCGGCGCCAAGCTCACCGGCGGCGGCGGCGGCGGATCGATGATCGCGCTCTGCCCGGAGAACGCCGGGCGCGTCATCGAGGCGATGAAGGCCGGCGGCTACCAGGCCTTCGAGGTCTCCATTGCCTGACCCCGTGGTGTCGCGGGAGGACGAGCTCCTGATCCTGGTCGACGAGGACGGCAGCGAGATCGGCTACCTCGACAAGGCCGCCTGCCACGACGGTGCCGGCGTGCTCCACCGCGCCTTCTCGATCTTCATCTTCAACTCCCGCGGCGAGCTGCTGCTGCAGCGGCGCAGCGCCGAGAAGCGCCTGTGGCCCGGCTTCTGGTCGAACAGCTGCTGCAGCCACCCGCGGCAGGGAGAGGGCATCGCCACGGCGGCGGCGCGCCGCCTCGCCGAAGAGCTCGGGCTCGCGGGCGAGCTCGTCGAGCTCTACACCTTCCGCTACCACGCCGCCTTCGGCGCGCTCGGCTCGGAGCGCGAGCTGTGCACGGTCCTCGTCGGCCGCGGCGACGGGCC
>JALOKS010000372.1 GCA_025456385.1 Thermoanaerobaculales bacterium
TCTACTTCGCCTTCCGCACGGTCCTCGCGGTCGGGCTCGCTGCCCTTTTCTACTCCGGGCAAGGCCCGGCGGTGCTCGGCCAGACGAGCCCCGGACTCTTCGCCATGACCGTCCTGGTGTACCTCTTCCTCGTGCTCGGCGCGGGCCTCGCCATGGTGCTGCGGCTGGGGTCGGAGGACCGCCAGGTGCAGGCGATGGCCGCCGTCGACATCGCCACGTTCACCCTGCTGATGCACGCGAGCGGCGGCGCCGGCTCGGGCCTGGGCCTGCTCAACGCCCTGACCATCGCGGTCGCGAGCCTCGCGATGGGCGGCCGGCAGGCGCTGTTCTTCGCGGCGGTCGCCACGCTCGCGGCCCTGGGCGCCGAGGTCTGGTCCCAGTTCGCGCACAGCCCGCGCCCGACGGCCTACACCCACGCCGGCCTGCTGGGCGCGGCCTACTTCGCCATCGCCACGCTCGCCCACCAGCTGTCGCGGCGGCTCGACGAGACGGAGCGGCTCGCCAGCGCGCGCGGCGTCGACCTCGCCAACCTGCAGCAGGTGAGCGAGCACGTGATCCGACAGATGCAGACCGGCGTGCTGGTCCTCGACGGCGCCGGGCAGGCGCGCCTCGCCAACGGGGCGGCCCGCGCGCTGCTCGCGCTGCCCGAGCTCGCCGCGGGCCAGCCGCTCGCGTCGGCCTGCCCCCCGCTCGCCGGGCTGCTCGCCGAGCCGCAGGGCGCGCGCGAGCGCAGCTACGCGGGTTTTCGCAGCCAGCCGGGCGGCCGCAGCCTGCGCGTCCGGGCAACCCGGCTGGGCGAAGGCCCGGCCGCCGGGACCCTCGTGCTCCTCGACGACGAGGCGGCGCTCGCCGAACAGGCGCAGCGCATGAAGCTCGCCTCGCTCGGCCAGCTGACCGCGAGCATCGCGCACGAGATCCGCAACCCGTTGGGTGCCATCGGCCACGCGGTCCAGCTGCTGGACGAGTCCCCGTCGTTCGACGAGGGCGACCGCCAGCTCGCCGGCATCATCCGCAACAACGTGCAACGCGTGAACGAGGTGGTCGAGAACGTCCTGCAGCTCTCCCGGCGGGACCGCGTCCGGCCCGAGCCGGTGGCGCTCACCCCGTGGCTGCGGCGCCTCGCGGAGGAGCACCGGCGCGCGCACCACCTGGGCGCCGGACAGATTGCGGTGCGGATCGAGCCGGACGACGCCACGCCCCTGACCGACCCCCGCCAGCTCGGGCAGGTGGTGTCGGCCCTGCTGGACAACGCCGTGACCCACCACGCGGGCGAGCCCGCGGACCTGCGGATCCGGCTGGAGGGTGGCGAGGCGCCCGACGGCACGCTCTACCTCGACGTCGTCGACAACGGGCCGGGCATCCCGGCCGAGGCGGCCGGGCGCATCTTCGAGCCCTTCTTCTCCACCCGCCACCACGGGACGGGACTCGGCCTGTACATCGCGCGCGAGCTCAGCGAAGCTTGCGGCGTGCGCCTCGAGCACGTCCCGCCGCCCGAGGGCGGCTGCCGGTTCCGCCTGAGCTTCCCCGACTCGCACCTGATCGACTGACCCGTGACCCGCCCCGTCGCCCTCGTCGTCGACGACGAACCGGACATCCGCACGCTGCTCGGCATCACGCTCGGCCGCATGCAGGTCGACGCCGTGGCCTGCGCCAACCTCACCGAGGCCCGCCTGCGCCTCGCCGAGCGCCGATTCGACGTCTGCCTCACCGACATGCGCCTGCCCGACGGCGACGGGATCGACCTCGTCCGGCACATCGTGGACCGCCACCCCGATCTCCCCGTCGCGGTGATCACCGCGCACGGCAGCGTCGACACCGCGGTCGAGGCCCTGAAGGCCGGGGCCTTCGACTTCGTCTCCAAGCCCGTGGACCTCGGGATCCTGCGCCGGCTGATCGACAGCGCGCTGCGCCTGCGTGCCCAGCCCGACGCCACGCGCGGCGCCGGCGGCGTCCGCGAACTGCTCGGCGCATCGCCGGCGATGGCGCAGGTGCGCGCCCTGATCGTCAAGCTCGCGCGCAGCCAGGCCCCGGTCCACATCACCGGCGAGTCGGGCACCGGCAAGGAGCTGGCGGCGCGGCTCATCCACGCCGCCAGCCCGCGGGCCGAGCGGCCGTTCGTCGCCGTGAACTGCGGCGCGATCCCGGCCGACCTCATCGAGAGCGAGCTGTTCGGCCACGTGAAGGGCAGCTTCACCGGGGCCGTCGCGGACCGGCCGGGCCTCTTCCAGGCCGCGGACGGCGGCACCCTGTTCCTCGACGAGGTGGCCGATCTCCCGCTGCTGCTGCAAGTGAAGCTGCTGCGCGCCATCCAGGAACGGGCGGTGAGGCCGGTGGGCGCGACCCGGGAAGTGCCCGTGGACGTGCGCCTGCTGAGTGCGACCCACCGCGACCTGGCGCAGCTCGTGGCGGCCGGCGGCTTCCGCCAGGACCTCTACTATCGGATCAACGTGATCGCGCTGCGCATGCCGCCGCTGCGCGAGCTGCGGGACGACGTCCCCGCGCTCGTGCAGCACCTGCTCGCCCGGCTCGCCGCGCGGCAGGGCGTGCCGCCCCCCGCGCTGGAGACCGCCGCCCTGCGGCGGCTGCTCGAGCACCCGTTCCCCGGCAACGTGCGCGAGCTCGAGAACGTGCTCGAGCGCGCCATGGCGCTCTGCGAGAGCGGGCGCATCACGGTCGCGGACCTCGCGCTCGGCGGGCCCGCGGACCGGGGCCCGGCGGCCGGGCCGGCGGCATCGTCCGGGGGGGAGCACGGCGGCCTCGACGAGCAGCTCGCCGACCTCGAGCGCCAGACCATCCTCAAAGCCCTCGAGGAGACCCGCTGGAACCGCACCGCGGCGGCCCGCAAGCTCGGCATGAGCTTCCGCCAGCTGCGCTACCGGCTGGAGAAGCTCGGCCTCTATTGGATTGCTTCGGCCTGCGGCCTCGCAAAGACGACGCCCCGTCATCGCGAGCGCCTCCCCGTCTTCGCGAGGCGCGTTGCGCCGAAGCGACCCCCCGTCTTCGCGAGGCGCGCAGCGCCGAAGC
>JALOKS010000373.1 GCA_025456385.1 Thermoanaerobaculales bacterium
CAGCCGCTGGCGGCCTGGAACCTGGACGGCCTCGCGCGGGTGCGCGCCCGCTCCGCCGTGCCCATCATGGCCGACGAATGCGTCTTCGACGCCCACGACGCGCTGCGCGTGGCCGCCACCGGCGCCGCCGACGTGCTGTCGCTCAAGATCGTCAAGCACGGGGGCCTGCTCAGCCTCCGGCGCGTCGCCGCGGTGGCGGAGGCAGGCGGGCTCGCGCTCTACGGCGGCTGCCTGCTCGAAAGCTCGATCGGCGCCGCGGCGCATCTGCACGCCTTCGCCGGCCTGCCGAGCCTCGCCTGGGGCTGCGAGCATTTCGGGCCGCACATCCTGACCGAGGACCTCGTCACGGAGCCGCTCCGGATCGCCGACTTCCACGTCCACCTGCCCGACGGCCCCGGCCTCGGCGTCACCCTCGACGCCGACAAGCTCAGCCGCTTTGCCCGCGACTGAGGAGAAACCCGATGCTCTACCATGTCCGGATGGACGTGCGCCCGCCGCACGGCATCGACCCCGCCCGGCTCGAGGCGCTCAAGGCCGAGGAGAAGGAACGCTCCCAGGCGCTGCAGCGCGCCGGCAAGTGGCCGCATCTCTGGCGGATCGCCGGGCAGTATTCGAACGTCTCGATCTTCGACGTGGCCGACCACGATGAGCTGCACGCGCTCCTCAGCACACTGCCGCTCTTCCCGTTCATGGAGATCGAGGTCACGCCGCTCGCCCGGCACCCCTCGGCCATCTGACCCCAGCCAACCAACACCGGAGGATACCCCAATGACCCGCACCCTCGACGTGCAGGAGGTGGTGAACACCCACCCCCTGTCGCGTTTCCAGAAGACCGTGATCGCCCTCTGCTTCCTCGTCGTGGCGATCGACGGCTTCGACACCGCCGCGATCGGCTTCATCGCGCCGAGCCTGAAGGGCGAGTGGGGCGTCACCCCCGCCGAGCTCGCGCCGCTCTTCGCCGCCGGGCTCTTCGGGCTGATGGCCGGGGCCTTTGTGTTCGGTCCGCTCGCCGACCGGATCGGGCGGCGCCCGGTGCTGATCGCCACTACCGTGTTCTTCGGCCTCATGACCTTCGCCTCGGCCTTCGCGCCGAGCGTCGAATGGCTGATCGCGCTCCGCTTCCTCACCGGCATCGGCCTCGGCGGCGCCATGCCCGCGGCCATCACCCTGACGGCCGAGCTTTGCCCGGAGAAGCGCCGCGCCTCGCTCGTCACCCTGATGTTCTGCGGCTTCACCATCGGCTCGGCCTCCGCCGGCCTCGCCGCCTCGGGCATCGTCTCGGTTTTCGGCTGGCCGGGCCTGCTGATGCTCGGCGGCGTCCTGCCCGTCCTGCTCACGCCCGTGCTGATCGCGCTCTTGCCCGAGAGCCCGCGTTACCTCGTCGCCTCGAATGCCGAGCCTGCCCGGATCGCAGCCGTGCTCGGCCAAATGGTCCCCGCGGCAGACCTCTCCGGCGCCGGCTTCGCGGCGCCGGCGCGGCCCACGGGCTCGCCCGTCAGCCGGCTCTTCAAGGACGGCCTCGGCCTCGGCACGCTCCTGATCTGGACGACGTTCTTCATGTCGCTCCTCGTCTTCTACCTGCTCTCGTCCTGGCTGCCGCTCCTCATCACGACCGCGGGTTTCTCGATGGAACACGCCTCGCTGATGGGTGCGACGCTCGCCGCAGGCGGCACGGTCGGTGCCATCCTGATCGGCCGGCTCATGGACCGCTTTGAGCCGCACCGGGTGCTCGCCGGCGCCTACCTCGTCGCCGGCGGCTTCGTGATCCTGCTCGGCTCGGCAGTCGCCACCCCATGGCTCCTCGTCGTCGCGATCTTCGGCGCGGGCTTCGGCGTCGCCGGCGCGCAGGTCGGGATCAACGCGCTCGCCGCCGGATACTATCCGACCGCGAGTCGCGCCACCGGCGTCAGCTGGGCCAATGCGGTGGGCCGCACCGGTTCGGTCCTCGGGTCGATGATCGGCGGCGTGCTGCTCTCGCTCGGCTGGGACCTCGCCACGGTCTTCGCCGCCGCCGCCCCGCTCGCCTTCCTCGCGGCCCTCGCCATGCTCGCCAAGGGCTGGGTCGCGCGGGCGGCAGAGCGGCGCGCTGCACCCGCTGCCGCAATCGCCACGCCGGCCGAGTGAGCGCCATGCGGCTCGACCTTCCCGGTATCACCATGCACCTGCGGGCCATCGGCCCGCAGGACGCGCCACCCCTGCTGCTGCTCCACTCCCTCGGCACCGACGGACGGGTCTGGCAGCCCCAGGTCGAGGCGCTCGCGGGACGCTTCCGCGTCCTCCGCCCAGACCTCCGCGGGCACGGCCTGACCGACGTGACCCCCGGCCCGTACACGATCGAGGGCATGGCGCGCGACGTGCTCCACGCGCTCGATGCGCTCGGCATCCACCGCCTGCCCGTCGTCGGCCTCTCGATCGGCGGCATGATCGCCCAGAGCCTCGCCCATCAGGCGCCGGGGCGCGTCACGGCCCTCGTACTCTGCGACACCGCCCTCGCCATTCCGCCCGCGGCGCTCTGGCGCGAGCGCGCCGCGACCGTCCGGGCCCACGGCATGGCCGCCATCGCCGATGCCGTTCTTGCGCGCTGGCTGACGCCCGCCGCCGCCCCGGAGGCCGTGGCGTCGCTCCGCGCCATGCTCCTCGGCACCGATCCCGAAGGCTACGCGGCCGCCGCCGAGGCTATCGCCGCCGCCGACCTGACCGCGACCACGCGCGCCCTGCGGCACCGCGCCCTCGTCCTCGTCGGCGACCACGACACGGCGACGCCGCTGGCCGCGGCCGAGAGGCTGCGCGACGCGATTCCCGGCGCGTACCTCGGGCTGGTTCTCGGGGCCGCTCATATCCCGACCCTCGAGCAGCCGCGCCGCATGACCGAGGCGCTGCTCGGTTTCCTGAATCCCGCAACCGTCTGAGGTCCAACAATGCGCGAACCCGCCATTATCGCCGTCGCCATCACCGGCTCGGTCCCCCGCAAGTCCGACAACCCAGCCGTGCCGATCTCGATCGCCGAGCAGATCGAGAGCAC
>JALOKS010000374.1 GCA_025456385.1 Thermoanaerobaculales bacterium
CGGGACGCCGTCGCCAAGGTGACCGGCCGTGCCAGGTACGCAGGCGACATCCGCCGCGAGGGCATGGTCTACGCCCGGCTGCTGCGCCCGCCCGCACACGGCGCGCGGCTCCTCGAGGTCGACTCCTCCGGCATCGGGGCGGTGGACGGGGCGGTGCTGGTGCGTGACGGCGACCTCATCGCGGTCCTGCACCCTTCACCGGACGGCGCGGAGCGCGCGATCGGCCTGGTGAAGGCGAGCTGGGACGTCCCCGAGCTCCCGCTCGATCCGGACTCGATCTTCGCCCACCTGCGCCGGGTGGCGCCGCCGGGCGAGACGGTCGCCGGAGGCGGTGAGCTGGCTGCCGGCCGCACGGCGGCCGGCGTCCGGGTCGCGAGGACCTACCTCGACGGCTACGTGGCGCACGCGGCGATCGAGACCCACACCGCGGTTGCCGAGCTCGCCGACGGCCGCTGCACCATCTGGGCGTCCACGCAGACGCCCTTCCCCCTCCGGGCGCAGGCGGCCGAGGCGCTCGGCCTGCCGGAGGAGAAGGTGCGCGTGATCCCGCCCTTCGTGGGCGGCGGCTTCGGCGGCAAGACCTTCAACCAGCAGGCGATCGAGGCGGCGCGGTTGGCGAGGACGACCGGGCGTCCGGTGCAGGTGGCGTGGTCGCGCGCGGAGGAGTTCTTCTACGACACCTTCCGGCCGGCGGCGGTGATCGACATCGACGCCGGGGTGGGGGAGGGCGGTCGCATCACGTACTGGGACTTCACGACCTTCTTCGCGGGCTCCCGCGGCGCCGAGCACATCTACGACATCCCGCACCACCGCACCATCGCGAGGCCGGGCGGCTGGCGGGGCGGGCCCGGCACCCACCCCTTCGCCACCGGCGCGTGGCGGGCGCCGGGCAACAACAGCAACACCTTCGCCCGCGAGTCGCACGTCGACGTGCTGGCGGCGGCGGCGGGCATCGATCCGGTCGAGTTCCGGCGCCGCAACCTGAAGGACCCGCGGATGATCCGCGTGCTGGAGGCCACGGCCGAGCGCTTCGGCTGGAGGCCGGGCCGGACGTCGAAGGACCGCGGCCGGGGCATCGCGCTCGGCGTCGACGCCGGCACCGCGGTCGGGCTCGCGGTCGAGGTCGCGGTGGATCGCGACTCCGGCCGGGTGCGCGTCGAGCGCATGGTGTGCGCCCAGGACATGGGCCTCGCCATCAACCCGGAGGGTGCGACCATCCAGATGGAGGGCTGCCTCGTCATGGGGCTGGGCTATGCGCTCACGGAGGAGCTGCGCTTCGCGGGCGGCGCCGTGCTCGACAGCAACTTCGACACCTATCAGATCCC
This sequence comes from Thermoanaerobaculales bacterium, assembly GCA_025456385.1. Classification (GTDB taxonomy): domain Bacteria; phylum Acidobacteriota; class Thermoanaerobaculia; order Thermoanaerobaculales; family Sulfomarinibacteraceae; genus Sulfomarinibacter. The sequence goes on from JALOKS010000374.1 coordinate 1,326, forward strand.
GCGCTTCTCGTGGCTGCCGGCGATCGAGACTGTGATCCTCGATGCGCGGAATGACCCGCCCCAGGGCGGCGGCGAGCCGGCCATCATCGTCGTCGGCGCGGCGGTCGCCAACGCCGTCTGCGACGCCGTCGGCGCGCGGGTGCTGCGGATGCCGATCACGCCGGAGAGGGTGAGGGAGGCGATGCAGCATCTCCCGCCTCCGGCATCCTGACTGGGCGGAGCGCAGGCTCGTCTGACCGTCATCCCGAGCGAGCGGAGGCGACGCGACTCGTCCCGGCGAGGCGCGCAGGGCGGAGACGAAAGCGGCGCTCTCCCTCTTTGCGTCATCCCGAGCGAGCGGAGGCGACGCGGGGCGGCGCCGGAGCGAGTCGAGGGATCCCGTGAAGCTCAGATCGCATGACCGCGCACGGCACGGTCTCCGGGGAAGTAGCGGGATCCTTCGACTCGGCCCCAGGGGGGCCTCGCTCAGGACGGAGGGATGTGAGGCGGGAAGCGGGCCATCGGCGCGTTGCGGAGAGAAATCTGCGCTGCGATTCTGCGGTTAACCGTGCGGGTGTGTTAGGGTAGCGCCCCGCTGCGATGCGGCACAGCCTCGTGCGGCGCGCTGCGGCGAAATGGAGACCATTCGATGAGCATCAGGAACCTCGTGTTGATCGTCGTTGCCGCTGCCTGGGCAGCGGTCGGTTGCTCGGGCGAGCCCGCTGCTGAAAAGACCCCGGCGGCTGAGCAGGGCTCGGCGGCGGCCGCTTCGCACTCCGAACCGGCCGCCGGCGCGCAGCTGGTTTCGGGCAGCGTCGTCGAGACCATGGACGCCGCGGGCTACACCTACGTTCGGGTGGACACCGGCTCGGGCGAGATCTGGGCCGCCTCCGGGCAGTTCCCGGTGGCTGTCGGCGACCGCGTGACCCTGCCGCTCGAGACGCCGATGCAGAACTTCCACAGTGCGAGCCTCGAGCGAGACTTCGAGCTCATCTACTTCGCCTCCTTCATCGTTCCGGAAGGGCAGGCCCCCGCACTCCCGGCCACGGCCTCCGAGGCGGAGCTGCCGCCGGGGCACCCGTCGCTCGATGCATTCGCGGTCGCGGACAGCTCGGCGACCGGACAGAGCGCAGCGGTCGCGGCACCCGCCGGCGGCGTCGCGATCGCCGACATCTGGCAGCGCAGAGATGCGCTCGCCGGCACCCAGGTGACCGTGCGCGGCCGGGTGGTGAAGTACAACGGCGGCATTCTCGGCCGGAACTGGCTGCACCTGCAGGACGGCAGCGGCGAGCTCGCGAAGGGCACGAACGACCTCACCGTGACAACGACCGACGCGGCTGCGATCGGCGATGTCGTGACCGCCACCGGCACCGTCGCCGTCAATCGGGACTTCGGGGCGGGCTACACCTACACGGTGATGGTCGAGGACGCGACGCTCAGCCGCTGAGGCGGCTCGCCTCGAGGAAGGGGCGCTCCCGGCCCGAGCGAGCGGAGGCGGCGCGACTCGTCCCGGCGAAGCCCGCCGGGCGGAGCCGGAAGGCGCCGGTGCGAGCCGGGGGACCCCGTGGCGCCAGATCGCGAACCGGAGCTCGGGGAATTCTCCGGAGACTTCCGGGGGTCCTTCGACTCGGGCCCTGCGGACCCTCGCTCAGGATGACGAAGGGGGAAGGCCCTGCGGACCCTCGCTCAGGATGACGAAGGGGGAAGGCCCTGC
>JALOKS010000085.1 GCA_025456385.1 Thermoanaerobaculales bacterium
TCGCCGTCGATGCGAACCGGTGCGTCGACCCGGGGTACCGCGAACGGCGCCGGGCGGCCGCGAGCCTCGTCGGCCCGGCGCGTGGCGGCAGCCGGCATCGCGGCGAGGACGGCCGTCAGGGCGATCGCGATTCGCCGCACGAGCGGGGTGGGCGGGACTCTGCGGTCGGGAGGCCGAGGCATCATCGCCCGGTATACGCACCTGGCTCGAATCGGTTTTCATCGTCGCAGGATTCTGTGACGTCCTGACAGCCTCGGGCTCTCTCAGGACCGGCTGCGGTCGAGGACGACGTAGACCGCCGGCACCACCAGGAGGGTCAGCAGGGTCGAGGTGAGCATCCCGCCGATGACGGTCAGCGCCATCGGCGTCCGCAGCTCGGCCCCCTCCCCGAGCCCGAGGGCCATCGGCAGCAGGCCGAGGATGGTGGTCGCCGAGGTCATCAGGATGGGCCGGAGCCGGACCCGGCCGGCCATGGTCAGGGCTTCGACCTTGCCCAGGCCCTGGCGCCGAAGCTGGTTGGCGTAGTCGACGAGGACGATGGCCCCGTTGACCGCGATGCCGGCGAGGAGAATGAAGCCGATCAGCGACACCACGCTGACTGTCACGCCGAAGACCCACATCGTGACCAGGACGCCGATGACCGCGAAGGGCACCGAGAACATGATGACGAAGGGGTGCAGAAGGCTCTCGAACTGCGAGGCCATGACGAGGTAGACCATGAACACCGCGAGGGCGAGGGCGAGCCGCATCGAGCCGAAGGAGGTCGCCATCTCCTCCTCCTGGCCGCCGAGCCGCCAGTCGTAGCCTTCCGGCCAGCGCATCTCGCCGAGGCTCTGCTTGAGGTCGGCCGTCACCGAGCCGAGGTCCCGCCCGGCGAGATTGGCGCTGATGCGGGCGACGCGGGTGCCGTCGGCGCGCCGGATCTCGGCCGGCCCCTCGAGCTCGACCACCTCGGCAACCGCCGACAGCGGGATCGGCGTGTCTCCGGCGTGGGTGATCGTCAGCGCGGCGAGCGCCTCGGCGGAGGAGCGGAAGCGCTCGGCGACGCGCACGCGGATGTCGATCGTGCGATCGGAGCGGACGATATCGGTGGCGACATCGCCCTGGACCATGCCGCGCAGGGAGGTCGCGATATCGGTCACGCCGAGGCCGTAGGCGGCCAGGCGGTCCCGGTTGAGCCGGACCTGGAGCTCGGGGTGCCCGCCTTCGGTCGAAGCGCTGATGTCGGTGAGGCCCTCGATCGCGCGCATCCTCGCCACGACCTCGTCGGCGAGCCGTTCGAGGAGCTCGAGATTGAAGCCGCGGACCTCCACCTCGATCGCGGTCTTGAAGCTGAAGTAGGCCGGACGCCCGAAGCGGGCCACGATCGGCGGCCGGCCACCGCCGCTGCTCTCCCGGGCGCCGCCCGAGGCGGCGTTGTCGGCGTCGATCTCCCGGCGGAGGATCGCCATGGCCCGGTCCTCCGCCTCCCGGGACACCGGCGGCTCGAGGGTCACGGTGAGCTGGCCGAGGTACTCGCGGAGCTCGCCGGCGGTACCCCCCTGCTCGTTCGAGGTGCCGGCGAGCGTGTAGACCGTGCGCAGGCCCTCGATCGAGGACGCGGTCGCCGTCAGGTCGCGAAGCCTGCGGTCGGTGACCTCGAGGCGAGACCCGGGCGGCAGCTCGAGATCGGCGAAGAACTCGCCCTGCACCAGCTCGGGGATCAGCTCCGAGCCGAGCCGTGGGTAGAGAGCGAGGCTCGCGGCCAGCAGCAGGGCTGTCGCCGCGACCACGGCCAGGGGCCGCTCGAGCACCCGTCCCAACGTCCGAATGTAGGCCTCGCTGGCGGCCGCGAGGGCGCTGTCGAAGAGGTCGAGGACCGGGCGCACGAGCGCGCCGGTGAAGCGGCTGACCAGGGCGATGGTGGTGGCGACCAGGCGGGCGAGCCGCGTCGTCGTCGCGAAGACGGCCGCGCCGAGCCAGCGCACCGGCGCCGGCTGGCGGGAGGCGGGGCCGGGGTCCGCACCGGCCTCGGGCTCGAAGCGGCGCGAGGCCAGCATCGGGATCACGGTCAGTGCGACCACCAGCGACACCACCAGGGAGAAGGCGACGGTCATCGCCTGGTCGCGGAAGAGCTGCGCGGCGACGCCCTCGACGAAGACGATGGGCACGAACACGCAGATGGTGGTCAGGGTCGAGGCGGTGATCGCCCGGCCGACCTCGCTGGTGCCGGCGCGCGCCGCCTCGATGATGTCGAGCCCGTCTTCACGCTTGCGCTGCACGGCCTCGAGCACGATGATCGCGTTGTCGACAAGCAGCCCGACGCCGAGAGTGAGCCCGCCCAGCGACATGATGTTGAGGGAGATGTCGGTGACGTACATCAGGAAGAAGGTGGCGACCACCGACACCGGAATCGAGATCGCGATGATGAGGGTGTTCTTCACCGAGCGCAGGAACAGGTACAGCACCAGGATCGCCAGCAGGCCGCCGAACAGCGCCGTCTGCAGGACCTCGCGGACGGCCTGCCGGATGTACCGGGCCTGGTCGGTGATGACGTCGATGCGCAGCCGCGGGTCGACGCGGCCGAGCTCGGCGCGAAGCTCCTCGAGGCGGCGCGTGACGGCGTCGGACACCGTTACGGTGTTCGTGCCGCCCTCCTTGTAGATCGCCAGCTCGACGGACTCGGCGCCGTCGATACGGGTGATGATCTCGCGCTCCTTGTGGCCGGTGTAGACCCGGGCGATGTCAGCGAGGCGGATGATGGCGTCGCCGCTGCGGTGGACGACGATGCCGCGCATGTCCTCGGCGCGCACGAACTGGTTGAGGGTGCGGACCAGGTACTCGGTGCGGCCGTCGCGCAGCGAGCCGCCGGTGATGTTCACGTTCTCGGCCGCGAGCCGGTCGGCCACCTGGGCCGCGGTCAGTCCGAGGGCCGCGAGCCGGCGCTCGTCGAGCTCGACCTGGATCTCCTCCTCGAGGCCGCCCGACACCACCGCGGCGGCGACGCCGTCGATGCGCTCGAGGGCGCGCTTGAGGTCCTCCTCGGCGGCGAAGCGGAGCTGGGCGAGGTCGTCGGAGCCGTGCAGACCGATGCGCATGATGGGATCGAGGGAGGGGTCGTAGCGGAGGAGGATCGGCGGCTCCGCGCCGAGGGGCAGGCGCACCCGGTCGAGGCGGTCGCGGACGTCGAGGGCCGCGAAGTCCATGTCGGTGTCCCAGGCGAACTCGAGAGTCACCTCGGACACGTCGGCCCGCGACGACGAGGTCACGCGCACCACGTTGTTGACCACGCCGACCGCGTTCTCGATGGGCCGCGTCAGCAGCGACTCGACCTCGATCGGCGCCGTGCCCTCGGAGGTGGCGCGGACGGTCAGCGACGGGTAGGTGATGTCGGGCAGCAGGTTCACCGCGAGGTCGCGGAAGGCGACGATGCCGAAGACGACCGCGGCGACGGCGAAGATGAAGACCGTGACCGGCCTGCGGATCGAAAGGTCGACGATCTTCATCTCATTCGATCCTGTGCCTGGAGGCGCTCGGAGGACCACAGAGGCACAGAGAGGCACGGAGCCGCCCCCTGCCCGCCCGCACAGAGGGTTGCCTGGCCTGGCGGACAAACGATTCGACGATCGACCATCGAGTGAATTGGAAACCTCTGTGAATCTCTGTGTTTCTCTGTGTCTCTGTGGTTCATGAGCTGCCGCCGTCACCGTCGCGGATCTGCTTGACGGTGCTCTCGATTCGCTCGTCGCTCATGCCGAACTCCTTCATCCGCGCCTTGATGCGGACGAGCTCCTCGGGCGTGGCGTTCTTGATCCGCTCGACCATGAAGGGCGGCATGCCGGTGCCTGCCGCACCCGCGGCGCCCGGTACGGCCCCCGGCTCGGCCTCCGGGCCGGCCCCTTGGCGGCGCTCGGCGAGGCGCTGCTCGATCTCCTGGTCGGAGAGGCCGCGCTCCTTCATCCGTTGCCGCATCGCCTCGAGGGCGTCGGGCGGAGGCCCGGCGCCGGCCGGAGGAGCGCCCGCCGCAGCCGCGGCAGCCGCGGACGGCGCCTCCTCCAGGACCTTGACCGGCGTGCCGTCGGCCAGGCCTTCCTGGCCGAGCACGATCAGCAGGTCGCCCTCGGCCAGCCCTTCGACGACCTCGACCGAGTCCGAGTCGCGGAGCCCGAGCCGCACCTCGCGCCGGGCGGCGAGGCCGTCAGCCGCGACGTACACGGTGTCGCCGAGGGAGTCGAGCACCAGCGCGTCCCGCGGGATCACGACGGCATCGCGGCGGGTCTCGGTCTCGAGGTACACCGAGGCGAACATGCCGGGCCGCAGCCTGCCCTGGCCCTCGACCTCGAGGGTCGCTGTGAAGGTCCCGGTGGCGGGATCGACGGTCGGCCGCAGGCGCGCCACCGAGGCCGGGAAGCGCTCGCCGGGGAAGGCCTCGACGACGAGGTGGGCGGGCTGGCCCACGCGCACCCGCGGCAGGTCCTTCTCGGGAATCTCGACCCGGCACAGCAGGGGGGTGAAGTCGGAGACCCGGAACAGGGTCGTTCCGGGCGTCACGAACTGCGCCTGGCGGATGTTGCGGGTGACCACCAGGGCGTCGAAGGGTGCTCGGATCTCGGTGTAGGCGAGCTGGATCTCGGCGCTCTCGAGCTGTGCCGAGGTCGAAGCCAGGCGCGACAACGCGCCGTCGTAGGCCTCGCGGCTGACCAGGCCCTCGTCCCAGGAGGTCTTGGCGCGGTCGAATGCGAGCTGGGCCTCGTCGCGGGCGACCCGGGCGATGGCGGCCTGGTTCTTCGGCTCGCGCTCGTCGATGCGGGCCAGGAGCTGGCCGGCGCGCACCAGGCGGCCCTCCTCGGCGAAGAGCTCGACCACCGGTCCCGAGGTGCGGGCGACAAGGTCGACCTCGTTCTCGGCCTCCAGGGAGCCGTTCGTCTGCAGGTACTGGGAGATGGTGCGCCGTCCGATCGCCTCCACCCGCACTGGAACCGCCGTTGATCGGTCCCCTGCGGCACCGCCCGGGGCGGCCGGCGGCCGCCCGCTGGCCGCCCCGTCGGCGGCGCCGCCGGAGCCGCCGCAGGCGGCGAGGCCGAGCAGGAGGACGGACGCGAGAATGGCGCTGGGATTGGTGGTGTTCACTGACGATCTTTCTCCTGGCTGAGTCCGGAGTCGGAGACGGGCACGGAGACTGAGACGGGCACGGGTCGGTGTCGGAGCGCCTCGGCCGCGACCCGGCGGGCGAAGGCGGTGAGGTCGTCCACGAGCGAGTACACGATCGGGATCACCATGACGGTCAGGAAGGTCGAGGTGGTGAGGCCGCCGAGGATGACCAGGCCGACCGGAGCCCAGAACGCGGCGCGGCCGTCGGGGGCGCCGAAGACACTCGGCAGGAAGTAGCCCGCCACCATCGGCAGCAGGCCGAGCACGGTCGTGATGGCGGTCATGAGAATCGGGCGCAGGCGGTTGCGCCCGCCGCGGATGATCGCCTCCTCGCGCGGCAGGCCCTGGCGGCGCAGCGCGTTGACGTGGTCGACGAGGACGATGGCGTTGTTGACGACGATCCCGGCGAGGAGGATCAGACCCATGTCCGAGCCCGATGATCGTGCCTGGCCGGTCAGGGTCATGATGACGCCGACGCCGATGAAGGCGAAGGGCACCGAGAACATGATGGTGAAGGGCTGGGCGAAGCTCTCGAAGAGCGAGGCCATCACCATGTAGATCAGAACCAGGGCGAAGAGGAGCAGAAACAGGGAGTCCTCGGCGTCCTGCTCGGCGCCCATCCAGCTCTCGCCCTGCACGACCTCGTAGCCGGCCGGCAGGCCGAGCGCCGCAATGGCCTCCTCGGCCATGCGCTGGGCCACGAACGAGGGCGTGCCCGTGGCGGTGTCGGCGGTGATCGTCAGGCTCGACTGCCGATCGACCCTCTCGATCGAGCGGGCGCCGGGAGCGGTCTCGAAGTCGGCGACCGCGCCGATGGCGAGCCGGCCGTCGCCGAAGGCGACCGGCAGCATGGCGAGCTGGTCGAGGGTCTGGCGATCCTGCTGGCGGTGCTGGATCACCAGGTCGAGCTCGCGGTCGCCCACCTCGAAGTAGGTGGCCGCCCGCGAGGACAGCGCCGAGGACACGCTTTGTGCCACGGCTCGGGACGAAAGCCCCGCGGCGAGCGTGCGCTCGCGGTCGGGCCGCACCAGGACCTCGACGTCGCCGCTCTCGAGCGAGGAGTCGGCGTCGCGGATCCCGGGCAGCGCCTGGAGCGCCGCCACCGCGCGCGCGGCGAGCAGCTCGAGGATCTCGAACCGGTCGCCGCGCAGCTGCACCTCGATGCTCGAGCCCGAGCCCATGTGGCCCCGCTGCGAGCGCGACATCGTGAAGGTCACGCCGGCCCGCACCGGGAGCAGCGCCTCGATCCGGTCGCGGATCGCCGCCGTATCGAGCTTCGCCTGCTCCTCGTCGACGAGGTAGATGTCGAGGCGGTTGCCGTGCGACCAGCCGCGCGAACGTCCGGAGCCGCTGCGGAACGTGTGGGTGATGTCGGCGATCTCGAGCTCCGACCGACGCTGGTCGAGGGCCGCGTAGACCTCGTCGAAGAGGGCTCGCTTCTGCTCGACCGAGTAGCTGCTCGGGGTGTCGACGACGATCGTGACCTGGCGCTCGAAGGAGGGGGTCTGGAACGAGCGCTCGATCTGTTGGTAGAGCTGCCAGGAGCCCACGAGTGCGAGGACGACCGCGAAGGCGAAGGCCAGGCGGTGCCGGAGCATGAAGCCGAGCGAGCGGCCGTAGGCGCCCGCGAAGCGGGCCCACGCGCCGCCGACGTGCGGGCGCTCGCCGCCCAACAGGCGCGCCGCGACCATCGGCACGACCGTCAGCGCCACCGCCAGGGATGCCGCCATCACCACGACCACGGTCAGCCCGATGTTGGTCATGAACACGGCGAAGCGGCCCCCCGTCGGCAGGAAGACCATCGGCAGGAACACGCACATCGTGGTCAGGGTCGAGGCGGCGATCGGCAGAGCGACCTCGGAAGCTCCGTGCAGGGTGGCGGTCCGGGCGTCCTCGCCGAGCTCCTCGTGGTGGCGGAAGATCGACTCGATGACGACGATGGAGTTGTCGACCAGCATGCCGATCGACAGCATGAGGCCCATCAGCGACATGATGTTGAGGGTCAGGTCCGTCCAGCCGGCCTGGCGCGAGAGGTACATGAAGACGAAGGTCACGACCACCGACACCGGGATCGCGACCGCCACCAGGAGGGTGCTGCGGAGGCGGCGCAGGAAGAGGTACATGAAGAGCACCGCGAGGCCGCCGCCGAGCAGGCCGGTGTTGCGCAGCTCCTTGATGCCGTTGCGCACGTCCTCGGAGTCGTCGCGGTAGATGTTGAGGTGGAGCCCGGTCGCCTCGGGCAGGGCCTGGATCGCCGCGAGCTCCCGCTTGGCGCCGTCGATCATCGCCAGCAGGTTGGCGGTCGAGGCCTTGTAGAGGCGCACGTTGAGGGCCTCCTGGCCGTTCAGGAAGTCCCACTCCTCCTGCTCCGGGTACGCCATCTCGACGTCGGCGACGTCAGCGAGGCGAAGGCCCTTGCCGAGGGGCAGGTCGCGGATCTGGTCGAGGTCCCGGAGCTTGCCGTCGACCCGCACGAAGAAGGCCCGCGAGCCCTCGCGCACGGTGCCCACCGAAGCCGCGTCGTGGTTCCGGCGCACGGCGGCGGCCACCTCGCGCACGTCAATGCCGAGGGCGGCGAGGCGGTCTGGAATGAGGTTGACCTGGACCTCGCGCACCTCGATGCCGCCGATGTCGGCCTCCGCCACGCCTTCGAGGCGCTGCAGGCGGCGGACGATGACGTCCTCGGTGAAGCGGTAGAGCCGCTCGCGCGGCCAGTCGGCGCTGACCTGGAAGCGCATGACCGGGCGGTCGGAGGTCTGGAAGCGCCGGATGTTGACGTGCAGGAGGTCCGCCGGGAGGCGGTGGCGGACGCGGTCGACGCGGTCGCGGACATCGACCGCGGCGAGGTCCATGTCGGTGCCGTCGGCGAAGCGGAGGCTGACATTGCCTCCCGACGAGGTCGCGACCGCGGTCAGGGTCTCGACGCCGTTGATGGTGCCCAGGATGTCCTCGAGAGGGCGGACGATCAGGCGTTCGGTCTCGGCCGGCGACGAGGACGGGTACGGTGCGTCCACCGAGATGAAGGACGACGAGAAGCTCGGCAGGAACTCGAGCGGCAGCCGCGTCAGAGACAGCCAGCCGAGCACCATCACTCCCACCACCGCCATGGTCATGGTGACCTTGCGGTCGACTGCGAAGCGGATGATCGGGTTGACCTTCACGAGACTGCTGCTCCCAGCATGGGAACGCGACATTGAATCACGAAATGCCTGCGCCGTGCGAAAAAGCCGGACCCCTTCGGGCCCGATCCGGGGGCGGGGCTGCAGAGTGCATCGTTGTCCCGGCGACGCCGGCATCAGTCATGGCGGGCTCCTCGAAGAGGTGGCGCGGCGGCCGCTACGGTCGCCGCGCCACGAGGGAGGGGGAGGTCAGCTCGAGTGCCGGCCGCCGGGCCGCCTCATGAAGCGCGCACCGGCGGCGCCGCGCATCTCCCCGAGCTCGGCGAGCTGCTCGGGGCTGAGCAGGGCGAGAACCCGGGCTTTGGTGCGCTGGGCCGCCACCATGAGCTCGGTCTGGACCCTGGACTGCTCGGCCGCGTGGGCCCGGAAGGACGACTCGTCGAAGACCGTCGGGTCGGAGTGCGCCTCGCGGTAGGCCTCGCGGCCGGCGCGCAGCTCGGCGGCGTAGCCCTCGATCTCCGGCCGCGACTCGTCGAGGATGGCCTCGATGGCCGCCACCTGCTCGTCGTTGAGCTCGAGGCGCTCGGCGAGACGAGGCAGCAGGTGCTCGAGGAAGCCGGGGCCATCGCCGTCCGGACCGCCGATCTGGCCGCCGTGGTGGCCGTGCCCGAATCCCGGGCCGCCGCCGGCCGGGCCCTGGGCCGCGAGGACGGCGGGCGCGGCGATGGCCGCCGCGACGCCGATGCTGAGGACGATGGATCGAAGCTTCATGGGAACCTCCTTGGGTGTCGCCGCCTCGGCGGCGTGTGCTCGGTCGATCGTTGAAACGTCCGCGCCGTCTTCAGTGTTGACGATC
>JALOKS010000086.1 GCA_025456385.1 Thermoanaerobaculales bacterium
CGGTCTCGTAGACCTCGGCTCCGCGCGGCACGAGCAGCAGGACCCGCTTCACCGCCCGTCTCCGGCGCCGCGCAGGCTCGAGGGCAGGGGCTCGAGCTCGCGAGGCGCGAAGCCGCGCTCCTCGAAGGACATCAGGCGGGCATCGGCTGCGAGGTCGAGGCGGGCCGTGTCGGCCAGGTGCGCGTTGAAGTCCGTCTGGACCCGGCTCGCGCGGCAGCTGCTGGTGAAGGATTCGCTCATCGATTCCTCCTCGGCCTCGTTACCGACGACGGCGCCCGCACGATCGACGGTGACGAGGCAACCGGGCACGCCGAGGATACCGCCGCCGAGGATCATCATGATCGCCATCGTGGGCCGCGCGCCGAGCGCCGTCGGCGGTGGGAGGTTAGGATGGGGCGGGGGTGGCATGTTCGGTTGGTGGCGCAGGCGACGGCGGGCGCGGGTCCTCGCGGAGCCCTTCCCCGCCGAGTGGCGGGCGCGGCTCGAGCTCGAGGTCGCGCTGTGGCGGGCGGTTCCCGACGAGCTCAGGAGTCGGCTCGAGGACGACCTGCGCCTGTTCATCGCCGAGCGTTCCTGGGAGCCGTGCGGCGGCCTGCAGCTGACGCCGGCGATGCAGGCTGTGATCGCCGCTCAGGCGTGCGTTCTCTCGCTCGGCCACTCCGTCGACGCCTTCGACCACGTGCGGTCGATCCTGGTCTACCCGGACCGCTACCGGGCCCCGGACGTCTACGAGGACGAGGCCGGGATCGTCACCGAGGAGCTCGACGAGCGCGACGGCGAGGCCTGGCACTGGGGCACGGTGGTGCTGGCCTGGCGCGAGCTCGCCGCGGACGCGCGGACCCTCAACGGCCGCAACCTGGTTCTGCACGAGATGGCCCACCAGATCGACCTGCTCGACGCCGTGGCGTCGAGCCCCTTCAGCAGCCCCGACGAGCGCGCCCGCCACAGGCGCTGGCGGGAGACCTTCCTCGATCTCTACGAGGCCTTCTGCACCGAGGTCGACGCCGGCCGCCGGGTCAAGGGGCTGGACTCGTACGGCGCCGAGGACGAAGCCGAGTTCTTCTCCGTGGCAAGCGAGTCCTTCTTCGAGCGCGGTGCCTTTCTCAGGACCCACCAACCGGCGCTCTACGAGCTGCTGCAGGAGTACTTCAACCAGGATCCCGCCGCCTGGCCGCCGCCGCCGTCGCGGCCCGAGGCGGAGGCGGTGAGCGGCCGCGAGCGCCGACGCCTGCGGCGAGCGGCCGAGCGCCGCACGGCCAAACGCCGGGGCTGAGGCAAACGCAGAGGGGCCTCGGGAACGCGGTCTGATTCCCTGCCGAGTCGCGTCCTCCCGAAATGAAGGCGACCCGGTGCCAGTTGACACACCTGGATGCGACGGGGGTTCGTCATGGCGGTGCGTGCCGGGGGAACGCGTGTTCGGCTGCAGCGCGAGCTGCTGGGTGCGGTGATCACGGTCGCGGCGGTCGCCTGCGCCGGCGCCGCGGAGCCGCCCGGCGGACCCGATCTGCGGCTGGTGGCGGGCGGGCTCTCGCGGCCGGTCGCGATCCGCGCCGCGGGCGACGGCTCGGGCCGCCTCTTCGTCGTCGAGCAGGCCGGCCGGATCATGGTGCTCCGAGGCGGCGAGGTCCTCGCGACGCCGTTCCTCGACATCGCCTCGCGGGTCGACAGCAGCGGCAACGAGCAAGGCCTGCTCGGGCTCGCCTTCCACCCCGAGCATGAAGCCAACGGTTCCTTCTTCGTCAACTACACCTACGACCCGCCCGGATCCGGTCCGGACACCACCCGGGTCTCGCGCTTCACGGTGGCGGCGGGAGACCCCGACCGCGCCGACCCCGGCAGCGAGACGGTGGTGCTGGAGTTCGCGCAGGACTTCAGCAATCACAACGGCGGTGACCTCCACTTCGGACCGGACGGCTTCCTCTACATCGCGAGCGGCGACGGCGGCGGCGGCGGCGATCCGAACGACCGCGCGCAACGGCTCGGCACCCTGCTCGGCAAGCTGCTGCGGATCGACGTCGACGGGGCCGTGCCCTACGCGGTGCCGCCGGACAACCCCTTCGTCGGCGTCGCCGGCGCGCGGCCGGAGATCTGGGCCTACGGACTGCGCAACCCGTGGCGCTTCAGCTTCGACCGCGCGACCGGGGACCTTTTCATCGGCGACGTCGGGCAGAACGCGGTGGAGGAGATCGACTTTCAGCCGGCGGCCGGCACCGGCGGCGAGAACTACGGCTGGAGCTGTCTCGAGGGCGACGTGGCGGCGGGTTTCAACCCCTGCGACGGGCGTCCGTTGACGGCGCCGATCCTGGTCTACGGCCACGAGCAGGGCTGCTCGGTGACCGGCGGCTACCGCTACCGCGGCTCCATCACCGAGCTGCTCGGACTCTACGTCTTCGGCGATTTCTGCTCGGGGAGGATCTGGCGTGCCGCCGAGTCCGCCGGGAGGTGGCGAGCGGAGCTGTGGGCCGACACCGAGCTCCGGATCAGCTCCTTCGGTGAGGACGAGGACGGCGAGCTGGTCGTTGTCGACCTCGAGCGCGGCGAGGTCTACCGCCTGACCGACCCGAGCACGCGGTTGCTGCGGCGCGGCACCGGGCGGAGGCTCGCGCCCACGGCGGAGACGGGGGGGCGCTGAGGGCGCCGCCGACCTCCGCCCCTCGGGTCAGGGGTCACGCTTGGACGGCCTTCGGGTCCATTGGCAGCCCGACCGCAACGGCGAAGCGGTCGAGGGCGCTGCGGGTCGCCGCGCGGTCGGCGGCCGAGGCGCGGTTCTCGAAGTGGGCTGAGAGCAGCTCGAGGCGGCCGCGCCGGCGGTCGGCCTTGAGGTCGACGCGCGCCACCAGGCGGTCCCCGGCGAGCACGGGCAGGCAGTAGTAGCCGTAGCGCCGCTGCGGCGCCGGCTTGAAGATCTCGAGCACCTGGTCGAAGCCGAAGAGCAGGTGGACCCGGGCGCGGTCCCAGAGCACGGGGTCGAAAGGGGACAGCAGAGTGCCGCGGTCACCGCGCGGTCGGGTGCCTTCGAGCCGCGCCGCGAGCTCGAGGTCCTCGGGTCGCACCCACCCCAGAGCTCGGCGGCCGCGACCGCCGTCGACGACGCAGGGGGCGATCGCGGCCCGGTCCTGCAGGCGGTCGAGGGCGGCGCGGATCTCCTGCGGACGGTTGCGCAGACGCCAGGTCCGGGCGAGGGTGCCGGTCGCCGCCCAGCCGTGGCCCGCGAGAGCCAGCAGGAGCAGGACCTCGAGCGCCTCGGCCGCCGCCACCGGTTGCGAGCGGTACGCCTCCGGAATGACGCGCTCCGCCAGGTCGTAGCTGCGTTGGAAGCTGCGCCGCTCGGCGATCGCGAGCTCGCCCGAGGACCAGAGGGCCGTCGCCACCTTTTTGGCGAGCTTGAGGTCCCACCATCCGCGGCTGCCCCGGCCCTCCATGTCGAGGGCTCGCAGCGGGCCCTCGTCGCGGATCCGCCGCAGCAGGTCGTCCGCGACCTCGGGGTGCTGCCCGACGAGGTCGCCCCACCACGGGTGGCGGCGGAACTCGGCGCGGCGGAAGGCGAAGACCGGGTAGAGCTCGATCGGCAGCCAGCTCGCCTCGTGGCCCCAGTACTCGAAGAGGGGCTCGCCCGGGCGCAGCAGCTCCTCGGCGAGGCCGGGGTCGAAGCCCTGGAGGCGGGACATCAGCACGATGGCGTGGCTGCGCGCGCCGGCCACCGCCACGGTGTCGAGCTGCAGGTACCCGAAGCGGCGGATCACCGCGTGGGCCGCTGCGCGGGCGCGGGCGCCGCGGCCGCCGGCGCGTTGCGGCAGGCCCGTCCACTCCGGCTTGAGGAGCCCTCCGCGAGCCAGGGCGAGGCGTCGTGCCGCCCGGATCGGGAGCGATTCCACGCCGAACCGCACTACGCGTGCGCGGTCGCGACCTCGGGCGCCGCAACGACCTCGGGCGGGGCTGCGGAACGGGCCGGAATGCGCGAGCAGGCGTGCTCGGCCAGCGCCGTGATCGTCAGCGACGGGTTGACGCCGAGGTTGGCGCCGATCATCGAGCCGTCCATGACAAAGAGCCCCTGGTAGCCGAAGACCTGCCCCGAGGAGTCGACGACGCCGTGCTCGCGGTCGCGGCCGATGCTGCTGCCGCCGAGGATGTGGGCGGTGGTCGAGGTGTCGAGCAGGACCTCGTTGAGGGTCGACTGCGGGATGCCGTCGAGCTCCGCCGCCACCTCGCGCGCGATCTCGTTGGCGACCGGGATGTAGGACGGGATCCCGGGCTGCCCAGGGTCGGGCTGCGTCGTCAGGGTGCGGGTGAAGGGCCACAGCCAACGCCGCTTGCGGACCAGGCGGGTGTGGTTGTCGGCGGTCTGCATCGCCATCACCACCGTGCCCGTCTCCGCCTTGCCCCAGGGCTTGAGCAGGCGCAGGAAGTCGAGCGGGTGGCGGACGATGTTGCCGAGCCAGCGCAGCTGCCGCGGCACGCGGCCGCCGCCGTCGGTGAGCAGGGTGCCGAGCAGCAACATGACGTCGGAGCCCTTCGGGAAGCGCACGCACTCGAAGTGGGTGACGTCGTCGATCTCCACCTTGGCCGCGATCGCGATGCCCTCCCAGAGGTCGCGCCGGCTCTTGGACGTCACGCCGAGCAGCGCCTCCGAGTTGGTGCGGACCATGTTGCCGAGCTGATCGGAAAGCCGGGGGAGAGCGCCCCGCTCCTTGCAGCGCATGAGCAGCGGCACCGTCCCGAGGACGCCGCCGGCGAGCACGACCCGGCCCGCGGTCAAGGCGCCGCGGGGCGTGCGCCCGATGCCCCGCGAGCTCCGCCAGTGGACGCGATAGCCGCCCCCCGCGAGGGCCTCGACGAGGGTGGCCTCGGTGTCGGGCACGATGCGCGCCCCCGCCTGTTCGGCCAGGTAGAGGTAGTTCTTGTCGAGGGTGTTCTTCGCCCCGGGCCGGCAGCCCACCATGCAGCCGCCGCAGAAGGTGCAGCCGGTGCGGGGAGGCCCCGCGCCGTCGAAGTAGGGGTCGGGCACCGTGACGTCCGGGCTCCCGAAGTAGATGCCGACCGGGGTGTTGCGGAAGCTGTGCTCCCGACCCCGGCGCGCCGCGGCGCGGCGCAGGGCCTCGTCGGCCGGACCGAGCTTCGGGTTCTCGACCACGCCCAGCATCCGCCGCGCGGTGTCGTAGTGCGCGGGCATCAGCGCCCGCCAGTTCTCGAGCCCGCGCCACTGCGGGTCGTCCCACACGGTGTCGGGCGGCTCGAAGAGGGTGTTCGCGTACACCAGGCTGCCGCCGCCGACGCCCACCCCGTGCAGCACCAGCGCCTCGCGCAGCAGACGCAAGCCGAAGATCCCCCGGCAGCCGATCCGAGGGAACCAGAAGGACTTCGGGATGTTCCAGTTGCTCTTCGGAAAGTCGTCCGGCCGCCAGCGCCGGCCCTTCTCGAGCACCGTCACCCGATAGCCCTTGCCGGTCAGGCGGTGGGCGGCCACGGAGCCGCCGAAACCGGAGCCCACCACCACGACGTCGGTGTCGAACGCGAGCGAGGACTGGCTGTCGGTCGGCTGGGTCATCGCGCCTCCCGCGGGAGAGTCTACCGCCGAGTGCCGCAGGACGGCAAACCGGTCGGGCGCCCGGGGCCGGGGCGGGGTGGAGATCACAGGGGGTGCCGGTATACTCCAGCCATGAACCGAGCGACGTGCCTGCTGCTCGCGCTCGCTCTCGCCCAGCCCGCGGCCGGGGCGGAGCTGTCGCTGGTGGACGGGGTCTCCGGGGCACCGCTGGCATGGGGCGACTGGCTGGCCCGCCGCGGTCCTGCGGCGGTGCTGGTCTGGGCGTCGTGGGCGCCGGGGGCCGAGGAGGCACTGGGCAACCGGCAGGCGCTCGCCGAGGCCGCCCGCGAGCAGGGCCTGGGCTTCGCCGTGGTCGACGTCCAGGAGTCGCTCGACGAAGCCAGGCGGGCGCTCGCCGGTGTGGAGTCCTGGGTGCACGACCGTCACGGCGAGCTCCTCAAGTCGTACCGCGTGATCCGGGTGCCGTCGTTGGTGATCGTCGCCAAGGACGGGTCGGTTCTCGGCCGCCTCGAGGCGAACGTGGAAGCGCTTCGATCCTGGGGGCCGCGGTGAGGCCCGTGGCGCCGCGAACTGCGGCCCTCGCGCTTGCCGCCGCGGTCCTGGCGCTCGCGGGTTGCGGCACCGACCGCAGCTCGTCTGCGACCGTCCCGGCCATCGTCGTCGAGCCCCTCGAGCAGCACCGCGCGCCGGTGCGAACGGTCATCCGCTCCGGCGACACGATCGAGAGTCTCAGCCGGCGCCTTGCCGGCGGCGACTGGGTCGCGTGGCGGGATGCGCTCGCGGCCGAGCTCGACCCGCGGCGCCTGAGCCCCGGGACCGAGCTCCGCGGTTTCAGGTCCCCCTCGGGTCGTCTCGAGCGGGTCGACGTGGTGCTCGACCGGCGGCGCGAGCTCCACTTCGCCAGCGGTCCGGGCGGCATCTCGGCCCTCCGGGTCGAGCGGGCGCTCGAGAGCGAGGTGCTGCGGATCGAAGGCGAGGTCACGTCGTCGCTCTTCGCGGCCATGGACGAGGCCGGCGGCGGTCCGGACCTCGCCGTGCGGGTGGCCGAGATCTACCAGTGGGACATCGACTTCTTCCGCGACCTGCGGCGGGGCGACCGTTTCGTGGTGGTGGTCGACCGCCAGACCGTGGACGGTGAGTTCTACGCCTGGGGCACGGTCTTCGCCGCCCGTTTCGTCAACGGCCAGCGGGTGTTGGATGCAGTCGCCTACCCAGACGACAGCGGTCGGCTCGGCTACTACGACCTCGAGGGACAACCTCTCCGCAAGCAGTTCCTGCGCTCGCCGCTCGAGTTCAGCCGGGTGACGTCGCGCTTCAGCATGAGCCGCTTCCACCCGGTCCTCCAGCGGCGGATGCCGCACTACGGCGTCGACTACGGAGCGCCGGTCGGGACGCCGGTGCGGGCGACCGCCGACGGGACCGTGGCCCTGGCCGGCCGGAACGGCGGCGCCGGCAACATGGTGAGCATCCGCCACCCGAACGGTTACGAGACCAACTACCTCCACCTCAGCCGATTCGCCGCGGGCATCCAGCGTGGGGCCAGGGTCGGCCAGGGCCAGGTCATCGGCTACGTCGGCTCGACCGGGTTGTCGACGGGACCCCACCTCGACTACCGGGTGACGCTGAACGGACGCTGGATCAACCCGCTCGCGATCTCGTCACCGCCCGCCGAGCCGCTCGCCGCGGCGCGCCTGCAGCGCTTCCTGGGCCACGCCGTGGCCGTGCTGAGCCTGCTCGACGGCGCCGAGCCCCCGGTCGGGGCCCGCTGTTGAGCAGCACCCGGCGCCCCGGCCTTCGGGTCGAGGCGCCGTGCCGGGCCGACCTCGCCGGCGGCACCCTCGACATCTGGCCGCTGGGCCTGCTCCACCCGGGCGCCGTGACGGTGAACGCCGCGCTGCCGGTGCGGGTCTGCCTCGAGCTCGAGCTCGACGAGGTGCGGGGAGTTGTCCGCCACCGCGCCCTGGACGGAAGCGAGCGCCGCCTCCGAGCCGAGGACGCGGCCGCCGACCTGACGGCCGCGGTGGTTTTCGCGGTGCGGCCCGAGGGCGGCGTGAGCGTGCGCGTGCAGGCCCAGGCTGCGGTCGGGTCGGGCCTCGGCGGCTCCTCGGCCTATGCGGTGGCCCTCACCCGCGGGCTCCTGGAGCTCGCTGGGCGCACCGCGGACGACGCCTGGGTGGCCGCCCTCGGACGCGACCTCGAGGCCCGGGTCCTGCAGGTGCCGACCGGCGCCCAGGACCACTGGGCGGCGCTCGCCGGCGGCGTCCTCGCCCTCCACCACGAGCCCGGCGGCGAACGGGTCGAGAGGCTGGCGGTGGACGCGGACTGGATCGGCGCGCGGCTGACGGTCTTCGACAGCGGGATCGCCCACCACTCGGGCATGGTCAACTGGCAGGTGATCCGGCGCCGCTTCGACGGCGACCGGGACACGAGCGCGGCGCTGCAGGCGATTGCGGAGGCGGCAAGCACCTGCCGGGCGGCCCTGCTCGCGCACGACGCGCCGCTGGTGGGGGCGGCGATCGCCGCCGAGTGGTCGGCTCGCCGCCGCCTCGCGCCCGAGGTCTGCCCCCCCGCGCTGGCGGCGCTCGAGCGGGTGGCCGATTCGGCGGGTGCGCAGGCCTTCAAGGCCTGCGGGGCGGGCGGCGGCGGCAGCGTGCTGCTGTGGCACCAGCCGGAGGCGAGGGCCCCGCTCGTGCACGCTCTCTCGGACACGGCGCCCGCGGGCCGCCTGGTCGCCGCGGCCGTGACGGAGCTCGGCTGTCAGGTTCTCGAATCCGCGTGACCGGCCGCTCTCACTCCGGGATCCGCAGCTTCTGCCCCGGCTTGATGAGGTCGGGGTTGCTGAGGATGTCGCGGTTGGCCTCGAAGATCTTCACGTACGAGCTGGCCTTGCCGTAGTACTTCTGCGCGATCTTGCCGAGGGTGTCGCCGGCGACCACCTCGTAGAACCGCTCCGTCGCCGCCGGCCCGGCCGGCTGGGCCGCCGGCGCCGGCGGCTTCGCGACCTCGATCGCGTTGACGATGTTGTCGGCCTTGACCGCCTGGTCGATCTTCTGCATCACCTGGTCGCGGACCTCGCGGCTGTCCGCCTTGCCCTTGAGGGTGATGACCTTGCCGCGAACCTCGGCGGAGAGGCCGCTGACGCCGGGGGTGGTGGCGGCCACGCTCGCGATCGCCTCCTGGACCTGATCCTCGAACTTCTTGCCGAACGCATCGAAGAGACCCATGGCCGGTGCTCCTTTCGAAATTCTTGTGCTGGCTGCCGTACTGTACCAGCTCAAGGCCGGCGCCGCGACTCGCTATACTCGGCGGACGGCGCACGGACCTCGACGGAGAAGCGGATGAGCGACCACGATCTCTTCCTGGGGACCCGCCTCGCGGACGGCACTCCGGCCACCCTCGACATGGACCACCTGACGACCCACGCGGTCTGCCTGGGCATGACCGGCTCGGGCAAGACGGGCCTCGGCATCGTCGCCCTCGAGGAGCTCGCGCGGCGCGGGGTGCCGCTCCTCGTCATCGACCTCAAGGGCGACATGGTGAA
>JALOKS010000375.1 GCA_025456385.1 Thermoanaerobaculales bacterium
GCGCTTCATGGCGATCCTCGAGGCCGCGATCCGCGAGCGCCCCGAGCAGTGGCTGTGGTACCACGACCGCTGGAAGCAGCTGCGGCTGGCGACCGCGGCAGCGTCATGAGCACGGCCGCCGCGCACCGCGCCGCCCGCGTCCTGGTCCTGGGGGCGCTGGTCCTGCCGGCGCTGCTGACCATCGGCGAGCCCGCCAACCCGCAGCACCTCGACACCGCGCGCGCCTTCCTCCGGGGCAGCCTCTGGATCGACGAGCCCACGACCGGGCACGACCTCGGCGGTGGCGAGGGGCGCTTCTACGCCCCCTTCCCGCCGCTGCCCGCGCTGCTCGCGGCGCCGGCGGTGCTGACGCCGTGGCCCGACACGGTCTTCAACGTGACCGTGGTTCTGGCGGCCGTAGCGGCCGTGCTGCTCGCGGGGCGGTTGGGCGACGAGTGGTGCGGCCCTGCCGCGGGCACCTGGGCCGCCGCCGCCCTCGGGCTCGGCTCCGGTCTGTGGACGGCCGCCGTCATCCACGATACCTACCACAGCGCCCACGTGCTGGCCGTTCTGGCGGTGACGGCGGCCCTCCGGCTGGCGACCGCCCGGCCGCCGCGGCCGGCGATCGCCGGCTTCGCCATCGGCCTCGCCGCGCTCGCCCGCCAGGCCACAGTCCTCGGAACGCCCGCCCTGGCCGCGCTGAGCGCAGCGGCGGCGCCGGGGGCGCGCCGGCGCCGGGCGGTGACCCTGGTGCTGGCCGCGAGCTGTGCGGCGGCGCTCTACCCCGCGTTGAACTGGCTCCGCTTCGGCTCGCCGCTGACGACGGGCTACGACCTGGTCCACCACCACCCGGTCCTCGCGGAGGATCTCGCCGCGCACGGTGCCTTCTCCCCGGCCTTCGTCGCGCGCAACCTGGGCGTCATGCTGACGGCCGGGCCGCTCCGGGTGGCGGAGCCGCCCTGGCTCGTGCCCGACCCACGCGGGATGTCGGTGCTGCTGGTGTCGCCGTGGCTGCTGCTGGCCCTGCTGCCGCTCGCACGGCCCGACCGCCCCGGGGCGCGTGCCGCTGCGGCCTGGTGCTGGCTGGCGGCAGGGCTCGTCGCGGTACCTCAGCTCCTCTACGTCAACACGGGCTGGCTGCAGTTCGGCTACCGCTTTGCCCTCGACTGGCTGCCCTTCCTGCTCCTCGCGGCGGCGCTCGGGGTCCGCGGCCGCAGCCGGTGGCTTTCGCTGCCGCCCCTGGCGGCCGCGATCCTGGTCAACCTCTGGGGCGTGGTTGCAGTGCTGAACTGGGATCGCTGGTCGCAGCTCATCGGCTGAAGGGTCCTCCCGAGGGTCAGAGCTCGTCGCGCTCCAGGGGGTGGGTCAGGCAGTGCGGCCCGCCGCGGGCGCGCGAGATCTCGTGGCTCGGGAGCAGCACGCACACCCTCCGGCCGGCGTCGAGACTGACCTCGTCGCGGCCGAGCAGCACGTCGTCGGCCGCCACCACCGCGAAGCCTCGCCGGTCGAGCTCGTCCGCGGTGGCGACGTTGCGGTCGTACAGCACCACCGCGCCCGGCGCGAGCGCGAAGCCGTTGGCGCCGTCGGTCCACTGCTCCCGGTGCTGGCGGATCGGGTCGGCGCCGCCGCACGGGATGGGCTGGAGATCGAGACCTCGCGCCGCGAGCGCCGCGAGCAGCGGCCCCCGGTGGCGCGGCGTCCGGTCGGCCGAGCGGAGGTCGATCTCGAAGGCCTCGGCAGCCTGCGGGCCGGAGCCCGTGATCACCGGCGCGAAGACCAGGGCCGCGTCGCGGTCGATGGGCGTGAAGACGGTGTCGAGGTGCATGTAGGCGCGGCGGGCCGGAACGCGCACCACCTCGAGCCAGCGCGGGCGGTCGGCGAGCCGCGCGAGGGCGGAAGCCAGCATCTCCACCGCCACCGGGTTGGTGCGCTCCGAAATCCCCACGGCGACGATCTCCGGCGACAGCACCAGGACATCGCCGCCCTCGAGCCGCGGCCGGTGCGGGCCGAGCAGGTGGCCGCTGGAGGCAGCTTCGTGCAACGGGTCGAGGATCACCGGCGCGTCGGCGAGGTCGGGGTGGAATCGGAAGACGCAGCGTGCCAGCACCGCCTCGCGCCAGCGGGCCGCGGTCGCCATGGCGGCGAAGACGACACCGTCGCCGAGCACCACCTGCGGGTCGCGCTGGAAGCACCAGTTGGGCAGCGGCGCGAGGCGAAACAGGTCCTCGACCTCGATCCCCAGCGGGGCGGCTTCAGCCATCACGCCGCCCACCGCCACCGCCACCAGCTCGTCGGCTGCGGCCGGCGGGCCCGGCGCGCGGAGGTCGAGAGGCAGCTCCGGCTGGAGCATGGACCACAGCCACTGCCGAGCCGCGGCCGTCCCCAGCGCCTCGGCCAGCAGGTCGTTGGCTTCCACCACCTCCACGTCGAGCAGCTGCAGCAGGCGCCGGAAGCGGCGGTGCTCCTCGCGCGCCCGCTCGCCGAAGAGGATGTCGTCGAAGAGCAGCTCCGCCATCATCGGCGGCACCATGCGGTCGATCTCGGGCCCCGGCTCGTGCACGAGGACCCTTCGCAGCCGTCCGGTTTCAGAGCTCACGTGGACCATTCGCCCTCCCTCCGCCCATCTTATGCTCCGTCTCCCGGCGCTCGCCCGCAGGGCGCACGCCGATGAAAGGGACGAGAGGCATGCTCGGCCGTCGGTATACTCGACCCGGAGGCGTCATGCCCTCACTCGACAGCTTCGACCACCCGTTGACCGGGCGCTACGCGTCGCCCGAGATGAGGCGCCTGTTCTCGACCGGCCACCGCTACACCATCTGGCGGCGGATGTGGCTCGCGCTCGCCGAGGCCGAGCGCGAGCTCGGGCTCGAGATCCCGGAGGCGGCGATCGCGCAGATGCGTGCCAACCTCGAGGTGACCGAGGAGGACCTCGTGCGGGTGCGCGAGGTCGAGAAGCGCACGCGCCACGACGTGATGGCCCACCTCGAGGCCTTCGCCGACCGGGCGCCGGCG
>JALOKS010000376.1 GCA_025456385.1 Thermoanaerobaculales bacterium
GATGCGAGATGCGAGATGCGAGATGCGAGATGCGAGATGCGAGATGCGAGATGCGAGATGCGAGATGCGAGATGCGACCAGAACATCGGTTCCGCTCGCGGATTGTCGAGGGACAGGTTGCAGTCCTCGTATCTCGCATCTCGTATCTGGCTGGGTGGGCGGGCGGATCTCGTATCTTGTATCTCGTATCTGGCTGGGTGGACGGGCGGTGGGCGCTACCGCGTCAGCCGCTGCAGCGCGAGCCGCAGCAGCTCGCCGACCTCGACACCGGGCGCCTCCGCCCAGGCCGCATCGACGGCCCGGGCCGCGTCGGCCCGGGCCGCGTCCCGCTGCGTGTAGCCGAGGTTGACGAGCGCCGAGGCGGCATCCCCACGCGGGTCGCCGGCCTCCGCCGGGAGCGGGCCGAGGCGATCCTTGAGCTCGAGCAGGAGGCGCTCCGCGGTCTTGCGGCCGACGCCCGGGCAGCCCTGGAGGCGCGCGCTGTCCCCGCGCTCGACGACCCGGCGCAGCTCGGCCGGGGTCAGGGCCGACAGCACGCCGAGCGCGATCCGCGGACCGACGCCGGCGACCGCGATCAGCTTCTCGAAGGCCGCGAGCTCGTCGCGGTCCGGGAAGCCGTAGAGCACGATCACGTCCTCGCGCACCTGGGTGTGGATCCAGAGCGCTGCACGGGCGCCGTCCCCCAGCTCCTGGTAGGCGCGGAGCGTCGTGGCCACCCGGTACCCGACGCCGCCGACGTCGACCAGAACCGTGCCGGGATCGACGCGC
Source organism: Thermoanaerobaculales bacterium (assembly GCA_025456385.1). GTDB lineage: Bacteria > Acidobacteriota > Thermoanaerobaculia > Thermoanaerobaculales > Sulfomarinibacteraceae > Sulfomarinibacter. Next base: position 769 of record JALOKS010000376.1, read on the forward strand.
TGCAGCCGGCCCTCGAGGCGGCCGATCATGAGCTCGCGGGCGAGAACCGCTGCAGGAGCTCGTTGTCGATCGTGATCTCCGTGTCGCGCCGCTGCTCGTTGAGGCTCGCGCGCAGGAGGCGGCCGGCCCGCGCGGCCATCAGCCGAGCGCGCAGGCTCTCGCGCTCGGCGGCGAGCCCCGCCGGATCCGCGAGCTGGAGGTCGGCGACCCGCACCACGACCACTCCTCGCGCGCCGGCGGGCAGGGGCCCGACGATGTCGCCGGCGGCGGCGGTGAAGACCGCGTCGTCGACCGCGGGGATCGCGCCGAGGCTGGACACGGTCGTGTCCCGACGATGGTCGGAGTCGACGATGAGAGTGGTGCCGAGCTCCGCCGCCAGCACGGCCGGGTCCTCGCCGGCCCGCCAGCGCGCGGCGATCTCGCGGCCGCGCTCGGCGGCCAGGGCGAGCGCCTTGTCCCGCCGCACCGCCTGCTCGACCTCGGCCCGCACCTCCTCGAAGGGACGGACGCCTTCGGGGTGGACCTCCGCGAGCTGCCACACGATCCAGCCGCGCGGCACCGCGAGCGGCCCGCCGAGGGCTCCCACCTCGGCGGCGAAGGCTTCCGTTGTCAGCGAGGTGTCCGGCACGGTGCCCGGGATCGGCTGACCGGCCGAGAACAACGGGCTCCGGTTGAGCACCACCGCCTCGTCCTCGTCCGCGATCGCCTGCCACTCCTCGTCGGTCTGCGGCTTCGCACTCGCGAGGCGACGCGACAGCGCCGCGGCCCGCGCCTCCGCCTCGGCCGCGGCCCGCCCCTCGACGACGGCGAAGCGCACCTGCTCCTCGACCTCCTCGAAGGGCCGCTGGTGAGCGGGGCGGAAGCCGTCGACGCGGATGATGTGGAAGCCGAACTGGCTGCGGATCGGCCCGACGATCTCGCCCGGCTTGGCCGCGAAGACCGCGTCCTCGAACTCCTTGACCATCCGTCCGCGGGCGAACCAGCCGAGATCGCCGCCGCCGTCCTTGGAGCCCGGGTCCTGCGAGTGCTTGGCCGCGAGCTCGGCGAAGTCCGCACCGCTGCGGGCGATCTGGGCGACGCCGTTGGCCAGGAGCTCGGCCTCGGCGAGCGCCACCTGGTCGGCGTCGGGCGCGACGCGGATCAGGATGTGCCGCGCGTTGGCCTGCTCGCCTTCGAGGAACTCGTCCTTGTGCTCGTCGTAGTAGGCGCGCAGCTCCGCGGCCTCCACCGGCAGCAGGCGCCGCAGCTTGGCGCTCTCGACCAGGAGGTAGCGGATCGCGCGCTGCTCGTCGCGCCGGTACGACTCGGAGTCCCGCTCGTAGGCGGCTCTCGCCTCGGCCTCGGTCGCGGCGCCGCCGGCGAGGAACGGCTCGTAGCGCAGCTGCAGGATCTCGAGGTCGGCGACGTCGCGCTGCCGCCTGTACTCGCGCTCGACCTCGCCGTCGCTCACCCAGGCGGTGCGCTCGGCGAGCGCGTTGAGCTTGCCGATCATGAGGTCCTCCGCCAGGCGCTGCTCGAAGGCCTGGGTGGACATCCGGAAGTAGGCGCGCACGATGCGCTCGTAGGTCTCGGAGCCCACGAACTCGCCGCCTTCGCGCTGGAAGGAGGGGTTGGCGAGGATCGCCTCGCGGAGCTCGCTCGGCGGCACCTTGAGGCCGATCCGCCGCGCCTCGGCGAGCTGCAGCTCGCGGTCGATGAAGTAGCTGGCCGTCTGGCCCGCAAGGTCGACCTGGGCGCGGATGTCGTTCCAGCGCTCGCCGTAGATCTGCGCGAAGCGCTGGTCGAGGCGTCGCATCTCGTCGAGGAACTCCTGCTCGGAGACCTTGGTCGTGCCGATCTGCACGGCTGCTCCAGCGCCCCCGCCGCCGGCGCGACCGGCGCCCCAGTCGACGAAGACCAGCAGCACGAACACCGCCACCACACCCCAGAGGATGAACTTGAGGTGGCGAAGGTTGTCACGCAGCCATTTGAGCGCCATGCAGCCCTCCAGCCGAGCCCGCGTCGGGACAGCGAAGTGTAGCGAAGCGCGGAGCGGGCCGCAAGCCGACCGGCGAGGGGGATGCGGCCAACCCGGTTGCGGACGGCCGCGTGCCTGCGCCAGAGTCTGCTTGCTCCTTGAAATAGCTCGTGTTACGTTGTTTTTCGGAGGTGTGACGGCGGTGGCGAGGGGCCTCGAACTCGACTGGGTCGTGATCCGTGTGCAGCCGCTGCGCACCTTTCTCGCCGTCGCCACGGTCGGTGTGGTCGCCGCCAGCCTGGTTTTCTTCGCCTACAAGAGCCTCAACCTGTCGCCGCAGACCCGCGCCGACCGCGCGATCGCCCGCGCCGCCGCCGCGCAGGCTGCGGCCGAGGAGCAGGCGCTGCCGGTGCAGTGGCGCGGCGAGCTTCTCAACGCCGCCCGACAGCTGGACGAGGCCCGCGGCGCGTACATCGACGGCGCCTGGGACGA
>JALOKS010000377.1 GCA_025456385.1 Thermoanaerobaculales bacterium
TGGGCGGGGCGGCCGCTCGGGGACGGCGCGGCGGTGTTCCGCGCCCTGCGGACCTGGAAGGACCGGGACTACGACTGACCACGACCGGTGCAGGGCGCGGACCCCGCGAAGAAGCCCAGGAGCCATGGCCAAGCGGTTCGCGCGGTAGGGCGCCTCGGGGTCGCACGACCTCAAGCGCCGTCGCGGGGGCGCCGCTAACGTGGCGGAGCTCTGACGGCGACCCTGGGACGAGACCCTGAGTGCGACCTTCCGCCCCCTCACCCCGCCGAGGTAGCGGGCCTCCCTCTCGCCATCCGCCCGCGACGCTGAGCCGTCGCCGGCGGCCGGACGTTCGCCGCTCGCCCGCATGCCGGTGTGCCCGGCCGTGAGGCTGCGTCTTCGCACCATCATCCTGCTGTCGCTGCTCGGCCTCGGGCTGATGCCCCTCGGCGTGCACATGGGGTTTCACGCCCCGGAGGTGTTCGCGCTCCTGAAGTCCTCGGCCAGCCGGTCGAGCCTCGAGCACGTCGCGTCCCACGCCCAGACGGTTGCCCAGCACCTCGATCGGCGCCTCGAGATGGCCCGGATGCTGGCCGCCCTGCCGGGACCGCGCGACCTCCTGGGGGCGGAGCCGGCGCCCGGGGCCCGGCTGCTGACGGCCGACGAGGCGGCGGCGCGGTTGTCCGCGGTCGCACGTCGCTGGCTCGGGGACACGCAGGACGTCACCGAGATCGCCGTCGTCGATGCGGACGGGCGCTGGCTCTGGCGCCTGGCGCGGTCGCCGGCGAGCGGGCGGCTCGAGCGGCGGGAGGGGCAGGGCGAGCTGGCGGACGCGCAGCTGCAGGCGATGCTGCGGTCGGGACCGGCTGGCTCGGTCGGGGGCGGCGACCTCGGCGGCCCGCCCGGCGCGCAAAGCCCGGCGCGGCTCTACATCGCGGCGCCCGTCACCGGCCCTTCGGGCGCGGTCCTGGGCATCGTCAGGCTCGCGGTCGACGCAGCGGTCGTGCTGACCCGGGAGCACGGGATCCGCTGGGTGCTCCCCGACGGCCTCGAGCTGCAGCGCGCCGTCGGCGCGGCGATGGCGGCGGGGGGCGGGCCGATCGCCGAGCGGCTCGAGGCCGGCCAATCCTTCTCCGTGCCGGGCGACGGGGGCCGGGGCGGGACCTCCTTCGCTCCCGTGGCCCTGGGGGACCGGGGCGCGCCGGTGCTCTGGGCCCTCGAGCCGGTCGATCTCGCCCCCGTGCACTCGTTCGTCAGCTCGCTCAAGCTCACCTCGCTCGTCACCACCGCCGTCCTGCTGCTGGCCGTGGTCGTGGTCGCCTTCTGGACCGCGCGGCGCGTCGACCGGGTCCGCTCGCGCCTGCTCGAGGGCGTCCGCCGCCTGCTCCAGGGGGAGGACGCGCCTGACCTGTTCGACTGGGGTGGCCCGCTCGAGCTGCAGCAGCTCGGCCAGGAGCTCGGGAAGGTCGCCGTGCACTATCGGCAGGCGGTCGAGAGCCGGCGCCGGGCAGAGGCCGCGCTCGTCGACGAGAAGGAGCGCGCCGAGATCACCCTCGCCTCGATCGCCGACGCGGTCCTCGCGACCGACGCCGATGGGCGCGTCGAGTTCGCCAATCCGCCCGCGGTCCAGCTGCTCGGCATCGAGCGCCGGGCGGTCGTCGGCCGCGACGTCGCCGAGGTGGTTCGGCTGGTCGAGGCCCGCACGAAGCTGCCGTTCTCCCGACCGCTCGCGCACCTCGGGGCGGATCGGCCCCCGGCGGCCGGCCACGCGCAGCTCGAGATCCTGCGCCAGGGCGGCGACACCGTGCCGGTCGAGTACAGCGCCGCCCCCATCCGGGACCGCGACGGCCGCATCACCGGCTCGGTCGTGGTGCTGCGCGACGTCAGCCAGCGCGCGGAGCTCGAGCGTCAGCTGAGCCACCAGGCCCACCACGACAGCCTCACCGGCCTGCTCAATCGCCGGGCCTTCGACCAGCGGCTCGCCGAGGCGATCCACCTCGCGCGCGTGCACGCCGCCGCCCACGCCCTGCTGTACATCGATCTCGACCAGTTCAAGGTCGTGAACGACACCTGCGGCCACCTCGCCGGCGACGAGCTGCTCAAGCAGCTCGCTAGGCTGATGCAGTCGCAGGTGCGCGCCGGCGACTCGCTCGCCCGCCTGGGCGGCGACGAGTTCGGCGTGCTCCTCGCGCACTGCCCGCAGGACAAGGCCATGGCGATCGCCGACACCCTGCTCGAGCTGGTGCGCGGCCACCGCTTCCGGTGGGAGGGCAAGCTGTTCACGGTCGGCGCGAGCATCGGCGTCGTCATCGTCGACGGCGCGAGCGCCGGCCCGGCGGAGGTCCTGAGCGCGGCGGACATGGCCTGCTACGTCGCGAAGGAGTCGGGGCGCGGGCGGATCCACCTGTCCCGTGACACCGACCGCGACATGGAGCAGCGGCGCGCCGAGATGCAGCTCGTCGGGCGGATCAGGCATGCCCTCGAGGAGGACCGCTTCGTCCTGTACTGCCAGCGCATCGTCCCGCTGCGCGACCCGCGGGGCGACCCGTCGCACTACGAGGTGCTCGTGCGCATGAAGGGGGAGGACGGCGAGCTCCTCGCCCCCGGCACCTTCATCCCTGCGGCCGAGCGCTACAACGTCATGCCCGCGCTCGACCGCTGGGTCGTGGACCGCGTCTTCACCTGGCTGGCGCAGTGGCTGCACCGGCTCGACCTCGATTCGCGCACGACCTTCAACGTCAACCTCTCGGGCGGCAGCCTGTCCGACCCGGCCTTCCTCGAGTTCGTGATGGCCAAGGCCGCGCGCCTCGGGGCGCTGAGCCGACGCGTGTGCTTCGAGATCACCGAGACGGCGGCGATCGCCCAGCTCGGCGCCGCGGCCGAGCTGATCCGCACGCTCGGCGGCGCCGGCTTCCGCTTCGCGCTCGACGACTTCGGCACCGGGCTCTCGTCGTTCGGCTACCTCAAGCACCTCGCGGTCGACAGCCTCAAGATCGACGGCCT
>JALOKS010000378.1 GCA_025456385.1 Thermoanaerobaculales bacterium
GCGGGTCCCGCTGCCGCCGCAGTCCTGCGACCGCTTCGTCAGCACCTACGTGCTCGACCTGCTCTCCAACCGGGACATCGCCAAGCTGCTCGGCCAGGCGTGGGCGGTGCTGCGGCCCGGCGGCCTGCTGTGCCTCGCGAACCTGACCTTCGGCACGACGCTGCTGTCGAAGCTCGTGATCCGAGTGTGGCAGAGGCTGCACGTGTCGCGCCCGGACGCGTTCGGCGGCTCGCGGCCGGTGATGATCAGCTCCTTCCTCGGCCCGGCCTCGTGGAAGATCCTCTACTCGTGCACGATGGTCTCCCTGGGCGTACCGACCGAGGTCCTGATCGCGCGTCCGCGCGCCCACGCCGAACGGGTAGATCGTTCGAACGTTTGAGCGTTAGAACGTCGAAAGGTTCCGGCCACTCGCCCGGATGGGAGTTCAACGTTCCAACGTGAATCTCTCGAACGTGTTAAGGTCCCAACCGTGTCCCCGATGGCGGACAAGGGGCAAAGAATCGCATGCTCGACAGTGCGTTGACCCTGGTGACCCATCGCGGCGGCTGCCACTGCGGCCGGGTGCGCTTCGAGGTCGAGGCGCCGGCCGAGCTCGAGGTCGAGCTCTGCAACTGCTCGATCTGCTCGATGACCGCCTACCTCCACCTGATCGTGCCGCGCTCGCGCTTCCGCCTGCTGCAGGGCGAGGATGCCCTCCGCACCTACACCTTCAACACCGGGGTCGCCCGCCATTTCTTCTGCGCGACCTGCGGCATCAAGTCGTTCTACGTGCCGCGCTCGAACCCCGACGGCATCAGCGTCAACGCCCGCTGCCTCGACCCGGGGACCGTCACCTCCCTCCGCGTGCGGGACTTCGACGGCCGCAACTGGGAGGCCCACGCCCACGAGCTCGCCCACCTCACCACGGACGGCCGCTGAGATGGGTGGCGGGATGACGGTCGCGGCCGTTGACGACCTGTCGCGGATCCTGCTCGTCGTGGCGGTGCCGGCGGCCATCCTCGGAGCGGTCGCCGCCGGCGTCATCAAGCGCTTCGTGCTGTCGCGCCCACGCTATGTCGCGCACCGGCCCGGGCTGCGCACCTTCGTCTGGGTCGGGCTCGCCGACCTGGTGGCGTGGGGGGTGCTGTGGCCCGCACTGCTGGCGGTGCGGATCCAGGGCCTGGGCTCGGGCCGGGCGCTGTGGACGGTCGCCCTGCTGCTGGTGGTCGCCCTCGGCTACCTCGCCAACCGCTCCGGCTTCGGCCGCGCGCTCGACCCCAAGGTCGTGGGCAGCCTGCGCGGCACCCTCGTGGCCGAGCTCTTCACGGTCCTGATGCCGGTCGTGGCGGTCGTCATCGGCCTCGCGATCTACCTGCTGCTCGCGGCGCTCGGGGTCTGAAATGATCGGCGGCGGGGCGCAGCGGACGGCGCTGGAAGGAATAGAACGGAGCTCGAGTTTGTCTCGTCACCTAGCCTGAGGCGGGCGCGCTCGTCGGAGGCCGGGGCGTGAAACGGGGGAGCGGTTCGGTGAGGCACGAAAGCGGCAGAGGCGGCGTCGACCGCCGCGACTTCATGCGGCTGCTGGGCGGCGCAGCGGCGGGAGCCTCGCTGCCCCTCGCGGCCTGCCGCGGGGCCTCAGCGGACCGCTCGGTCATCGTTCTCGGCCTCGACGGCCTCGACCCGAAGATCCTGCAGTCGCTGATGGACCTCGGCCGGCTGCCCAACTTCAAGAGGCTGGCCGAGCTCGGCTCGCTGCAGCCGCTGGCGACGACGATGCCCGCCCTGAGCCCGGTGGCGTGGTCGAGCTTCATCACCGGTATGACTCCGGGCGGCCACGGCATCGCCGACTTCATCGCCCGCGACCCCGCGACCTACACCCCGGTGTTCGCGATCTACGAGAACACCGCGCCCGAGCTGACGATCTCGATCGGCGACGTCCACCTGCCGATCAAGGGCGGCGGGCCGAGGAATCTCCGCCGCGGCCGCCCCTTCTGGTCCTACCTCACCGAGCGCGACATCCCGGCCTGGGTGTCCAAGATCCCCACCAACTTCCCGGTCGAGGAAACAGCGACCTACGCCATCGCCGGCATGGGTACGCCGGACCTCGTCGACTCCTACGGCGTCTTCACCTACTTCACCTCGAACCCCTTCGAGGACTTCCCCGGCCTCGAGGGCGGCGAGATCCTCTACGTCGACGTCGCCGACAACGTCGTGCGCTCGCGGCTGCCGGGTCCCCTCAACACCCTCCGGACGCCGAAAGGCACCGGCTCGGACCCCTACGCCAACCACGCCACCATCCCCTTCACCCTCTACCTCGACCCGCAGGCCGACGGCGCCCGGCTCGACATCCAGGGGCAGAGCATCCTGCTCGCGCGCGGCCAGTACTCGCCCTGGGTGAAGCTCAGCTTCGACCTGCTGCCGGTGGCCGGCTCGGTGTCGGGCATCGCCCGCTTCCTCCTCAAGGGGGTCGCGCCGCACGTCCAGCTCTACGTCACGCCGATCAACATCGACCCCTCGGCGCAGGCGGCGCCGGTCACCTACCCGGCCTCCTTCGGGGCCGAGATCGCGCGCGACATCGGCGCCTTCTGGACCAAGGGCCTGCCGGCGGACGTCAAGGCCTTCGACCACAAGGTGATCAACGACGAGGAGTACGTCGGGCAGGCGGAGCTGCTCCTCCACGAGCAGATGGCCCTCTTCGACCACCAGTGGTCGCGCTTCAAAGGCGGGCTCTTCTACTTCTACATCTCCTCCACCGACCAGGACGCCCACATGCTGTGGCGCAACATGGACCCCACCCACCCCAAGCACCACGAGTCCGACCTCCGCTTCGCGGGCTGGATCCCACACCTCTACGAGGAGATGGACAAGCTCGTGGGCAAGGTGCTGCCCGCGGTCGACGACCGCACCCTGGTCCTCGTCTGCTCCGACCACGGCTTCGCCCAGTTCGCGCGCCAGTTCCACCTCAACACCTGGCTGCGCGACAACGGCTACCTGA
>JALOKS010000379.1 GCA_025456385.1 Thermoanaerobaculales bacterium
AGGTTCTCCGCCCGCCAGCGGTCCGGGTTCCGGATGTCCGGCGCGGGGACGCCGTCGAGCTCGAGCTCGCCACCGTCCGGCCGCTCCAGAAGAGCCAGCAGCGACAGCAGGGTGGACTTGCCGCAGCCGGTCGGCCCGGTGATCGCCACCCGCTCGCCCGCTGCGACCTCGAGGTCGACGCCGTCGAGCGCCCGGACGAGGCCGCCTTCGAAGTGCTTGCGCAGCCGGCGCACCGAGATCGGGAGGCCGTCGGACGGTGGCATGGCGATGAGGTGACCGCCTTCAGGCGAGACGCCGCAGAACGAGTACCCCCGCGAGACCCAGCACGCACACCAACAGCGCCGCGCCCGACGGGCCGAGGGCCGGGATCGCTTCGATCTCCTGCCGGCCGGCGACCGCACGCAGCAGGAAGTTTCCGGGGAAGCCGAAGGAGTCGATGAGGCCCGGCCCGATCGCAAGGCTCGCAAAGGGATCGGCGGGATCGATGACCGCGGCGCCCGCGCCGGCGAGCCACGAGCTCGCGGCCGACGCCGACTGGTCGAACGCCGCCGGATAGCTGCCGCCGGGGTGGGTCATGACTGCCGCCACGAAGAAGCCGCCCGACACCGTTGCCGGACCGATGGCGATGTCCTGGAAGCTCGCCCCGTTCGGGTCGGTGACAGCCGCCGAGGCGGAGGCGAGGAGCTGCAGGGGCCCGGTCGACGGGTTGCCGTCGTCATCCGGATCCTCGTAGACGTGCACCGAAAAAGGGGCTCCCGCGCCGAGGTTGCTACTCGAAAATGCGATACGGATGGTCGAGATCGTCTCCGCCCCGGGCTGGACGGTGAAGGCGTTCGCCCACCAGATGTCGCCGCCCGACGAGAGACCGAGCGAGTTCTCCGCGGAGCCGTCGTCCACGAGGTACTCCACCGGCTGCGCCGTGGCCGGGGCCGCGATGAAGCACAGCAGGGCCACGACAACCGACACGAAAATGCGAACGACTCCCATTTCCAACCTCCTCCGATGACACGCCCTCGCCGGAGTGATTCTAACTCCGATCTGCGGGTTTGAGGTGGGGCGGGCGCGCGGCGAGGCCATAATGGGCTCGTGGCTCTGGGGCTGGTCATCTTCGACCTCGACGGCACGCTGGTCGACTCGCGGCGCGACCTCGCGGACGCGGTGAACGCGACCCTGCGCGAGCTCGGCCGGACGGAGCTGCCGGTCGCCGAGATCGAGGGCTCGATCGGCCGCGGGGTGAACCGCCTGCTCGAGCGCACGCTCGGCGGAGCGGAGCTCCTCGGCCGCGCGCGGCCGATCTTCGAGCGGCACTACGGCGCCGGGCTGCTGGTGCACACGCGGCCCTACCCGGGGGTCGACGCCCTGATCCGTGGGCTGGCGGGGAGGCGGGCACAGGCGGTCGCCACCAACAAGCCGGGGTTCTGGGCGCGAGAGATCGTGGCGCGGCTCGGCTGGGCGGAGGCGGTGCCGCAGGTGGTGGGCGGCGGCGACGTCGAGAGGCTGAAGCCGGCGCCGGACATGGTCGATCTCCTGCTGCGGCAGACCGGAGTACCCGCCGCGCAGGCGGTCGTCGTCGGCGACATGGACGTCGACCTCGAGCTCGCCCGCGGCGCCGGGCTGTCCTTCGTCGGCGTGGCCTGGGGCCTCGGAGGCCGGATGCAGCTCGAGGGCGCCGGCGCGGAGCTCGTGGTCGACACCGCGGCCGAGCTGGCGGCGGCGCTCACGGACCTCGCCGGCTGAGGCCGCCCACCCGACCGGGCTCCTGATCGAGCGCGACGACACCAAAAAAATGTGGCTCCCGGGGGAGGAGCCAAGAAGGAGGAGTCTTTAGAGGTCGTTCTTTGCTGTCTCGGTCCACGAAGGATCGGACATCGCGACCCTGTGACGTCTCCTACGGCGGAAAACCACCCCCGCCGATTTCGGAAGGGGTGCGGGAAACTCAAAATTCAAAATTGAGAACTCCGAGCCTCAGGCCGCAAGCCCCAAGCCCTATTCCGCCGGGTCGAAGGCCGGGATGCCGGTCAGGTACTGCCCGAGCACGAGGGTGTGGATGTCGTGCGTGCCTTCGTAGGTGTAGACGGTCTCGAGGTTCATGAGGTGGCGCATGATCGGGTACTCGCTGACGATGCCGTTGGCGCCGTGGATCTCGCGCGCGAGCTTGGCGCACTCGCGGGCCACCCAGACGTTGTTGCGCTTGCCGAGGGACACCGCCTCGTGGCGCAGCGCGCCGCGATCCTTGAGGCGGCCCATCTGCAGGGCGAGCAGCTGGCCCTTGAGGATCTCGTTGTACATCCAGACGAGCTTCTGCTGCTGGATCTGGTGGGCGGCGATCGGCCGGCCGCGGAACTGGACGCGGGTCTTGGCGTAGTCGAGTGCGGCGGCGAAGGTCGCCATCGCCGAGCCGAGGGCGCCCCAGGCGATGCCGTAGCGCGCCTGGTTGAGGCAGGCGAGAGCGTTCTTGAGCCCCACGGTTCCGGGCAGCAGCGCGTCGGCCGGCAGCCGGCAGTCCTCGAGCACCAGCTGCGAGGTCACCGAGGCGCGCAGCGAGTACTTGCCCTGGTGCTCCACCGCCGAGAAGCCGGGGGTGCCGCGCTCGACGAGGAAGCCTTGCACTCCGGCCTCGGTCCGTGCCCAGACCACCGCCACGTCGGCGATGCTGCCGTTGGTGATCCAGGCCTTGGCGCCGTTGAGCACCCAGTCGGAGCCGTCGCGCGCCGCCCGGGTGCGCATGCCGCCGGGGTTGGAGCCGAAGTCCGGCTCGGTGAGGCCGAAGCAGCCGACCGCCTCGCCGCTGCCCAGGACGGGAATCCAGCGCTCGCGCTGCTCGGGGCTGCCCCACTGCAGGATCGGGTACATGACGAGTGAGGTCTGGACCGAGACGAAGGAGCGCAGCCCGGAGTCGCCGCGCTCGAGCTCGCGGTTGATGAGGCCGTACGCCACGGAGTTGACGCCGGGCAGGCCGAACTCCGAGTAGGGCGCGCCGAGCAGGCCGAGTGCCCCGAGCTCCGGCACCAGCTCGCGCGGGAAGTGGCAGTCCCAGGCCCAGCGCTCGATGCTCGGCAGCACGCGGTCCGCCACCCAGTCCCGAGCGGTGTCCCGCACCATGCGCTCGTCCTCCGACAGCATGCCGTCGAACTCGAGCAGGTCCAGTCCTTCGAGCTCTCGCATCATTCCTCCTCGCGTCCGGATCGGGGGCGGCGGCCCGGCGGCGGACCCGGGCTGCCGAGCGGGGGAACCGCCACGCGCCGGCCCGGGTGCCCGTCATGGAGAACCGAAGCGCGGGCGGGAATCATCCGCCGCCAGCCGGGCGGCGGGACCTGCCGGGACGGCGGCCTCCGCCGCGCCGCTCCCGCAGCAGCCGGGCGCCGTCGGCGCTTGGAGGCGCCCGGTCGTCGGAGTACCATCGCACCGTGCAGATCCCCTGGCCGCTGATCGCCGGATGGTACCACGCGGTGCTGCTCGCCTCGCTGAGCTGGCTGGCCTGGTGGCGGCCCTGGCTGGCGCCGATCGCGGCCGCCGCGGCGCTGGCGGGGCACCGGTCGGCACGCGGCTCCCGCGCCGCCGAGCCGTGGGCATCGGCGACGGTGGCGCTTTCGGGCGCGAGCTTCGTGGCCTTCCGCGCCGGCTGGGGGATCGCTCTCGGTTGGCTGCTGCTGGCAGGCCTGGTCGCCGCCGCCGCCCACCACCGGCCGCGGCGCGACGGCGGCCGGCCTGATGCGGCCGATCTCCTGGCGGTCGGTGGGTGGGCCCTGGCCTTCGCCCTCGCGCCGCCGCTGATCGCGGCCGATCACGGAGGCTGGCTGGCGCCGGCGCTCCTGCTCTATGCCGCCCGGCAGGCGGCGCGATCGCCGGTCCCGGTGAGCCACGACGAGGCGCGCCTGGGCCCGCCGAGCCACGCGGTTCGCGGCACCCTGAGCCTCGACCGGGTGGTCGTGGGCGGCGCCGACGGCCTGCCGCGCTCGCTGCCGATCGAGCTCGATCTGCTGGCCGGTGACTCCCTCGCCATCCTCTGCGACGCCCCCACCGAGGCCGCGCTGCTGGCCGAGGTGCTGGCAGGGCGCCGGCCCCCGCTGTCCGGCCGGGTGGTGGTGGACGGCGCAGCGCTCGCGCCCGGAGACCGGCTCGTGGCCGTCGCCGCTGCCGGGGAGCCGTTCGTGGCCGGCGACCTCGACCGCAACCTCGCCGCGCTCGCGGACGGCCCGCCGGCGAGGGCGACGCTGGGTGCGGTGCGCGAGGCCTGCGGGCTGGCCGAGGTCGACGGGGTGCTCGGCGGGCGCGCCATCGTCCCCGACGGCGAGCCGCTGGCCGCGTTCCACCGCCTGCTGGTGGCGGTTGCGCGGGTCATTCCCTCCTCCTACCGCCTGGTGGTGGTCGTGGACCCGATGCCGTGGGTCAACGCGGTCCGCGGCGAGGTCTGGCGCGCGGCGCTGGTGCGCGCCTCGGTCGGGCGGACAGCGGTGTGGATCACGCCGGACCGCGAGCTCGCGCGGCGGGCGACGCGGCGGATGGAGTACCGGCAGGGAGCGTTGAGGCCGGTCGACGACGATTGAATTCGGACTTCGGAATTCGGAATTCGGAATGTGGAGCGTGGGGCTCGGGACCGGCACCTTGCAGCGCTGGAGTACACTTGCTCGGCTCACGGAGGTGACGATGGGCACCTACCAGGGTGGCTCGGCGCCGGCGATGGCGAACCAGATCTGCGACGACCAGGTCGCGCTGCAGGCGCGCAACCGGCGCATCTCGCGCATCGAGGGCGCGTTGCGGGTGCTCCGGCACACCATGCAGCAGCGCCGCATGGGACGGCTGTAGCGGGCGATGCCCTGCGCGTCGCCCTGGGAGGCGCTGCGCGGCGACCCCTTGCCGTGGCTGCTCGACCCGCGGCGGCCGAACCTCCACTGGCGAGCACTCATCGATCTCGTCGGGAGGCCGGCTGCGAGCCCGGCCGTGCAGCGGGCGCGCGGCGGCGCGAACGCGGCCGAGCCGATCGCCTCCCTGCTCGCGGAGCTGCGGCCGGACGGCGGTTGGAACGCGGAGGCCGCACTCTGGGAGCCCGGCCGCGGTCCAGGGTGGCGCCTGCTGGCAGCGGTGCAGCTGGGAGCCGACCCCGCCGATCCGCGCCTGCAGGCGGCGGCGCGGGTCCTGCTCGACGAGGCGCCGGGCGGGAGCGGCTTCGCTCTCGCCGACGGCGGGCCGGATCTCCCCTGGCTGACGGCGCGGGTCCTCGAAGCCCTGGCCGGCCTCGGGTGGCGGCGCGATCCGCGCTGCGAGGAGGCCGTGGCGTGGCTCGAGGACCTGGCGCCTCAGGGGAGTGACGGGGGCTGGCCCGCGGGTGACGGCAGCGACGGGGCAGGCTGCCGCGTGACGCCGGTGGCGCTGCTCGCCGCCTTGACCGCGGGCGGCGACGGAGGGCGCCGCGCGCTCCGCGAGCGCGCGCTGGACGGCGCCCTTCGGGCCGCCGCTGCGTCGGACCTCGAGCGGCGTCAGCTCGGCCACCCCAACCTCGGACGCAGCGACGCCGGCGAGGCCCTGTGGGCGCTGGCGCGGGCGGGGGCGGAGCTGCGGCCCGCGATGGTGCCGGCGCTCGAATGGCTGCAGGGACGGCAGCTCGAGGGCGGACGCTGGCCGCGCGACGTCGCGACGGCGGAGGTCGAGCTCCCGCTCGGCGTGGCGGCGCCCTCGCGCTGGCTCAGCCTGCGTTCGGCGGTGGTCATGCTGCGCTACGCA
>JALOKS010000380.1 GCA_025456385.1 Thermoanaerobaculales bacterium
GCCGCGGGCTACTGGGACCTGGGCTTCGACTTCCTCGGCCTCTGTGAGCGCTGTCATGCGTGCATCGCTCCGATCGAAGCCCATCCAGCCCGCACCGGCGGCTGGCGTTGCCGCCGCTGCATCGGCTGCGATGGCTTCGACTCGGTCGAGGAGGCGGAGGCGTGGCTGAGCGAAGAGGAGGCCCTCGACCGGTGCGATCGCGGCGAGGCGCCGTTCGACGCGGTCGACATCCTGGTATAGCTCGCGACACCAGCCTGCCGGGCAGGTGCGTAGTCGGCGAGCGTTCGGAGATGGATGACGGTCGGCTCGCGTGGCCTTCGTGACGTGACGTTCACATCTTGGGCCCGGTGCTACCAGCCCCGCGGCCTCCATAGCCCGACCACCGGGCCGTCATCGGCTACTGCCCGTGGCCATGGGAAAGTCCCCACTGATGGCCACCCAGAAGTCCCCACCCCTCGATCGACCCTGACCACCAGGTGAGCCCCCGGGGCGGCACAGTGGCGATGACAAGCCACCACCGTGCAACCCCGGAGGGACGCCCATTGTGAAGACTGCGAGGGAACAGTTGGACATCCTGTCCAGGTACCAGGAGCTCGGCTCGTACCGCGCCACCGCGGCGCTCTGCGGCACGACCCACAAGACCGTCCGCCGCGTCATCGAGCGTCGCTCCCGAGCGCCCGTCGAGCGGCCACCGAGGCCGAAGCTCACCGACCCGGTCCGTGGACTCATCGAGACGCGCGTGAAGGCCACCGACGGGCGCATCAGCGCCAAGCGCCTCCTGCCGCTCTGCCGGGCCGAGGGCTACACCGGCTCGGCCCGCTCGCTGCGCCGGGCCGTGGCCCGCGCCAAGCTCGCGCATCGGCGCGGCCGCCGGGTCTACCGGCCCTGGCTGCCGGTCCCCGGCGAGCACCTCGTCATCGACTGGGGCGAGGAGGGTCCCTGGAAGGTCTTCTGCGCGGTCCTGGCCTGGAGTCGCTGGCGCTTCGTCCGCTTCGCGGCGCGCGAGGATCAGGCCACGACGCTGGCGCTGCTCGCGGAGTGCTTCGAGGCCATGGGCGGGGTGCCCGGCATCGTCCTCGCCGACCGCATGGGCTGCCTGAAGGGCGGCGTCGTGGCCAACGTCGTCGTGCCCGCACCGGGCTACGTCGCCTTCGCCGCCCAGTACGGCTTCCGCCCCGACTTCTGCGAGGCCGGCGACCCCGAATCGAAGGGCCTCGTCGAGAACCTCGTGGGCTACGCCAAGGCCGACCTGCTCGTGGGCCAGGGGCCCTTCGCCGACCTCGCCGACGCCAACGCCATGGCCACCGCCTGGTGCGCGGAGGTCAACGGCCGGGTCCACGGCGAGACCGCGGCCGTCCCTGATGAGCGGCTCGCCGTCGAGCGGACGCTCCTGCGGCCGCTGCCCTCCCTCCGCCCGGCCACGGGGCCGGTCGAGACCCGCACCGTCGATCATCTCCGCACGGTCCGCCTCCGCTCCGCCCGCTACAGCGTGCCGGGCGCCTTCATCCGCGAGCGCGTCGAGCTGCGGGTCGAGGGTCCCGAGCTCGTCATCGCCCACCGCGGCGCCGAGATCGCTCGCCATCGGCTCGTCGGACCCGGGGAGATGAGCCTCGTCGACGAGCACTACGGCCGCCCGGCGCGCAAGCCCGCCCGCGCCGTCCGGCCACGCACCGCGGCCGAGGTCGCCTTCCTCGGTCTCGGCCCGGTGGCCGAGGCCTTCCTCCGCGCGGCGGCCGCGGCGGGCACGACGAAGCTGCCGACCGAGCTGGCGATCGTCGTCGAGCTCGAGCTGGCCCATGGCCGCGAGGCCCTCGTCGCGGCTCTCGAGCGGGCCCTCGCGCACCGCCGCTTCCGGGCTGCCGACATCCGGGCCATCCTCGCCGCGGGGATCGGCATCTCGCGACCGACGCGCCCCGGAGCCGACCTGGCCGCCGGCCTGCCGGCGGTGCCGGTCCGGCCCCTCGCCGCCTATGCCCTCGAGGAGGCCTCGTGAGCCCCCGCACCACGCCCGTCCTCGACCCCGACCTCGAGTCCGGCCTGCGGCGCCTGAAGCTGGCCGCGGTGCGGCGGATGGCGCCCGAGGTCCTGCAGACCGCGAAGGTCCAGCGCTGGGCACCCGACGAGCTGCTGCGCACGCTCGTGGAGGCCGAGATCGCCGCCCGCGACGCCTCCAACGAGGCCACCCGGCGGCGAGCCGCGGGATTCCCGGTGTCACGGCGGCTGGAGGACTTCGCCCTCGCCGAGTCGTCGGTGCCGCGGGCGACGTTCGACTACCTCACCGCGCTCGAGTGGATCGAGGCTGCGGAGAACGTCGTGCTCGTGGGACCGGCAGGCACCGGCAAGAGCCACATCCTGCTCGGTCTCGGCGAGGCCGCCGTGGTGGCTGGCCGGCGGGTCCGCTACCTCGCCGCCGCGGGCCTCGTCGAGACCCTCTACCGGGGTCTCGCCGACAACTCGGTGGGACGGGTCATCGAGGGCCTGTTGCGCCACGATCTCGTCATCATCGACGACCTCGGCTTCGCACCCCTTGACGATGCCGGCAGCCAGCTGCTCTTCCGCTTCGTGGCCGCCGCCTACGAGCACCGCAGCCTGGGGGTGGCCAGCCACTGGCCCTTCGAATCATGGGGCCGCTTCCTGCCCGAGCACACCACCGCGGTGGCGCTCCTCGACCGGCTCCTCCACCACGCCACCACCATCGTCACGAGCGGTGACTCCTACCGCATGAAGGAGGCCAGACAGAGAGGGGGTGGGCTCCTGACGAAGGCCTGAGAGTCCCCTCAAGGTGGGGACTTCTCGTGGCCACAGATGGGGACTTCTACGTGGCCATTGACAGACCCTGCAGCCGGACCATGCCAGCTGCTGTGTCGCTGCAGGCGCCATCCGCTGTGTCGCCGCGGCCGCCATTTGCTACTCGGCGTCGCACGGGATGACCGGCCCGCCGGCAGGACGGCCATCGGCTGGCGCTCTCGGT
>JALOKS010000381.1 GCA_025456385.1 Thermoanaerobaculales bacterium
CATCGGCTCGGGCTTCAACTACATCTACCGCGTCAGCCGCTTCGTCGAGGAGGCGAGGCAGGCGCGGCAGGCGCGGCAGGAGGGGGCGCTCGAACCGTAAGCCGTGCGGTTCATCCGGACCTGCATGAGGCGGCCGTCCTCCGGGCACCCGGCTCGAGCCCGGTCCGAAAATCCGAAATCCGAAATCCGAAATCCGAAATGGGCGGTCGGTCGGTCAGGTCACCGTCTCCGGCGGCGTGAACACCGGCATGATGCCGTTGAGGACCCGGACGACGTCGCGGGCGATCGTCTTCTCCTCGTTGGTCGGCACCACGAGCACCCGCACCTTCGAGGCGTCGGTCGTGATCTCGGCCTCGCCGTCGGTGGCGGCGGCGTTGCGCTCGCGGTCGAGCTCAATGCCCATGAACTCGAGACCGGAGAGCGCCCACTCGCGGACCTCGACCGACTTCTGGCCGATGCCGCCGGTGAAGAAGATGGCGTCGACGCCGGCCATTGCCGCCGCGTAGGCGGCGATGTACTTCTTGACCCGGTAGCAGAACATGCGGAAGGCGACGTCGGCGCGCTGGTTGCCGGCGGCGCGGGCGGCCACGAGCTCGCGCATGTCCGAGGAGACCCCCGACACGCCGTACAGCCCGGAGTGCTTGTTGAGCATCGTGTTGACCTGGTGGAGGGTCATCTCCTCCATCGCCATCAGCCAGGGCACGATCGCGGGATCCATGTCGCCCGAGCGGGTGCCCATGATCAGGCCCTCGAGCGGGGTGAAGCCCATCGAGGTGTCGATGCTCTTGGCGTGATCGACGGCCGCCAGCGAGCAGCCGTTGCCGAGATGGACCGAGATCAGCCGCGTGTCCTCCCGCCGCCAGCCGAGGATCTGGCAGCCGCGGAAGGTCACGTAGCGGTGCGAGGTGCCGTGGAAGCCGTACTTGCGCAGGTGGTGCTTCTTGTAGAGCTGGAAGGGGATGCCGTAGAGGAAGGCGTGCGCAGGCATGGTCTGGTGGAAGGCGGTGTCGAAGACCGCGAGGTGCGGCACGTTGGGCATGGCCGCGAGAGCGGCGTAGTACCCGCGCAGGTTGGGCGGGTTGTGGAGCGGGGCCAGCACCGAGCAGGCCTCGATCTTCTCGACGACCTCG
Source organism: Thermoanaerobaculales bacterium (assembly GCA_025456385.1). GTDB lineage: Bacteria > Acidobacteriota > Thermoanaerobaculia > Thermoanaerobaculales > Sulfomarinibacteraceae > Sulfomarinibacter. Next base: position 1,131 of record JALOKS010000381.1, read on the forward strand.
GGCGTGATCAGCACCGAGGACGCGAAGTCCTCGCCGCCGTGCACGACACGGTGGCCGACCGCGCCGATCTCGTCGACCGAGCTCAGGATGCCGTGCTCGCGGTCGGTGAGGATCCGCAGCACCCACTCGATGGCGGTGCGGTGCTCGAGGATCTCGCGGTAGTCCTGGAAGGTCTTGCGCTCCGGGACCTCGAGGACGAGCCGGGAGTCGGAGAGGCCGATCTTCTCGACCAGGCCGACCGCGAGGGTCAGGTCCTGGTGGGCGTTCATGCGCTCGAGGTCGGTCTCGATGATCTGGAACTTGACCGACGAGGACCCGCTGTTGAGGACCAGGATTTTCATCGCAACCTCCGTGAAGCGTCCGACTCAGGCCATCCGCGGCCGGTCGTCCGGGAGGCGGTCGGTGCGGTGCCGCCCTTCGTCGTAGGAGAAGAAGCCGCGGCCGGTCTTGGCGCCGAGGAGGCCGGCGCGGACCAGGCGCTTCAGCAGCGGGCAGGGCCGGAAGCGCGGCTCGCCGCTCTCCTGGTAGAGGTGCTGCAGCCAGTTGAGCACGCGGTCGAGGCCGGTGCGGTCGGCCCACTCGAGCGGTCCGGACGTGAAGTCGTAGCCGAGCTTGAGCGCGAGGTCGACCTCGGCGGCGTCGGCGACGCCCTCCATGACCACGTGGATGGCCTCGTTGATGAGCGGCAGGACCACGCGGGTGGTGACGAAGCCGGGCATCTCGAAGACCTTGATCGGAACCTTGCCGAGGAGCCGGGCGAACTCGATCGCGCGGCCGTAGACCTCGTCCGTGGTCAGCTGGCCGCGGACGACCTCGACCACCCGGGTGGTCGTGACAGGGTAGAGGAAGTGCATGCCCACGATCCGGTCCGGACGCGTGTTCTGCGCCGCGAGCTCGGTGATCGAGAGCGTCGAGGTGTTGATGACGATCGGGTGGTCGGCCGGCATCCGGCGGTCGAGCTCACGCAGGATCTGGCGCTTGAGCCCGAAGTCCTCCTGCACGGCCTCGAGCGCGAGGTCGCTGTCGCTGGCGCAGTCGAAGTGGGTGACCCAGGTGATCCGCGACTGGATCGCGCGCTTCTCCGACTTGGTGAGGCCGAAGCGCTCGATCTCGCGCTCGAGTGCGCTGTCGAGCTCGCCCCTGCCGGCCTCGACCGCCTCGGGGGAGACCTCTTTGAGGTAGACGTTGATGCCTTCCTGGGCGACCTTGGTGGCGAGGGACCTCCCCATCATGCCGCCGCCGACGATGGTGACGCGGTGCAGTTCCCAGCTCATGCCGGAAGTGTAGCAGAAATGCCGCGCCGTGGCATCGATTTTGTGCGAAATTTCACAAAGCATTCGGGAGGCCTCGGGCCGAGCCCGGAGAGCCTGCGGTAGAATGGCGGCATGGGACGGATCATCGCGGCTCTGAGTCTGGTGGCGGCCTTCGCCGCGCTCCCCTCCGGGGGCGCGGACGAGCCCGCCAAGGTGCCTGTTTTCCCGAACTTCGGCTTCAGCTCGCTCGACGGCTCATCGCAGATCGACCTCGAATCGCTGCGCGGCCGGCCGGTGCTGCTGACCTTCTGGGCGAGCTGGTGCGGCCCCTGCCGGCAGGAGCTGCCGGAGCTGCAGAAGCTGGCTGCCGAGCTCGCCGACACCGGCTTCACCCTGATCACGGTCAACACCGACGACTCCCCGGTCATGGGCGTCCGTTTCCTGCAGCGGAACGGCATCGAGGTGCCGGTCTACCGCATGAGCGACCGCGACCTGGCCATCCTCGGCGTGCGCGCGCTGCCGACCAACGTGCTCCTCGACCGGGAGGGGCGGCCGCTGCAGATCTTCAAGGGCTACTCGCCCGAGGT
>JALOKS010000382.1 GCA_025456385.1 Thermoanaerobaculales bacterium
CTCGCGGTCGCCCCCGGGGGCGGCACCCGCGCGGGCGGCGGGCGAAGGGAATCGGCACCCGGGCGTCCGGGGTTGTCCAAGCCGATTCGCAGCCGAAGGGGCAACGGAGGACGACGACGATGCGTGCAGCGAGAATCTTCGCGGTGGTGGTCGTGGGCGCGATCTGGGCGCTGCCCGGCGCGGCGCAGCCGGCGCCGGTCTCGGGCCAGCTGACGGTGGACGGGGAAACGATCGCACCGGTGAACGCGGTGGCGGTGTGGACCACCAACGGCGATGAGCGCCACCTGCAGGTGGTCATGGCCCCGGGGGCGGTGGATGCCGGCGGGACCGAGCGTTCGCTCGACCCGGCGAGCGCGATCCGGCAGTCGATCGACGGTGACTCGATCACCCTCACCCTGGCACGCGACGGCAGCCTGGTCATGGTCTTCGCCTTCCTCGAGGACGGCAGCCGGAACTACGGCCTCGGCAGCGGCGGCGTGGCCGAGGTCGCGATCGGCGACGGCCGGATCGCGGGCCGCGTCTTCACCGAAGGCGAGACCTCGATCGGCGACACGCCGATCGCCTTCGACCTCCGCCTCGACCTGCCGATCCTGCCCGAGCGGGCGCCGGGGGAGCCGCTCCCCGCCGGTGGCGGCGAGGCCGGCGCCGCCTACGTCGCGCTGACGGCGGCCAAGCGATCGGGCGACGCCGCCGTGCTCGCGCGCCACCTGCCCGCCTCCGACCTCGGGCTCGTGGAGCCCGACGGCAGCTTCCCGGACTGGCTGCTCGACTCGATGCGGGAGATGGCGCCGCAGGACATGACGGTGCGCGGCGGCGAGCTCTTCGACGGCTGGGCGATCCTCGAGGTCGCGGGCAGGGACTCGTCCGGCGGCGCGGTCGAGGGCCGGGTGTTGATGGAGCGCGACGGCGACACCTGGCGCTTCCTCCAGGAGGACCTCCGGATGGTGTGGTGAGGCGCGGCGAGGCGGCGGTGCGATGCGTGAGGCCGAGGGCGGGCGACCGCTGGGGATGCAGGGGGGGTCCGTACCTGCGACAATGCACCCGACTGCCAACGCGTGCCGCCGCAGGAGGTTGACAACCATGATGAGACGCCTGCTCTTCGCAGCCTGCCTGCTCGCCGCCGCGCCGGCCGGCGCCGGGCTCTTCGAGGTCGAGGTCGAAAGCGGGACCCGGCAGACCGGCACCGGCACGAAGGTGTCCTACGCCCTCTTCGTGCCGCGGCCCGGACCCGAGCTGCCGCCGCCGCCGTGGCCGGCGGTGGTGCTCAACCACGGCTTCGCCCGGTCGAAGAAGTTCCACGCCGACAACGCCGCCTACCTGGCCCGCCGCGGCCTGATCGTGCTCACCCCCGACCAGGTCGGCCGCGGTGGCAGCTTCGCCCGCGAGCAGAACATCGAGATCACCCTCGACCACCTCGAGTGGCTGGTGACGCGCAGCGAGACGCCGGGCGATCCGCTCGCCGGCCTCGTCGACCCGCGGCGGCTGGGCCTCGCGGGCCACAGCGCCGGCGGCGCGCTCGCCTTCGAGGCGGCGGCGCGCTCGCAGCTCACGGGCCTGCCGGTGCGCGCGCTCCTCCTCCTCGACGCGGTGCCGTGGCGGAGCACCCTCGAGGCGGCCGACGGGCTGGCGCCGCTCGCGCTCGCGAGCCTCCGCTCGGAGCCCTCGGCGTGCAACGCCGAGGGCTCCGTCCGCGGGCTCCTGGGCGGCCTCTGCTTCCCGGTCGACGACCTGCGCCTCGTCGACGGCACCCACTGCGACCCCGAGAGCCCGACCGACGTCCTCTGCCGCTGGGCCTGCGGCGGCAGCACGCTGCCGCTGCGTCACCTCTACCGCCGGCTGATGTACCTCTTCCTCCAGGACGCGCTCGACCTGCCCTCCGTCGAGCCGCTCCCGGCGGGCTACGAGGAGACGCTGGCCCGGCTCGAGGACTCAGGCCGGGTGGTGCGGGAGGTCGTGGAGTAGCCCCGGTCAGGTTCCCACGGGGACCACGACGACCGAGCTCTGGAGGTAGGTCCCGAGGTAGAGGCTGCCCTCACGCTCCATCGCGCTGGTGCGGAAGGCGACGGCACCGCTCGGGTCGTGGAGGGAGCGCAGCACCCGGCCGTCGGGCGCGAGCTCGACCACGAGGCCATAGCAGATCGGACCCGGTTTGACGCTCTCGGGCAGGCGCGCGATCACCGTGCGCAGGAAGGGTCGGGGACCGAGCCGGTCGAGCAGCGCCATCCGCGGAGAGGGCAGCGGCACCCAGATCCGCCCGTCCGCCGTCCGGCTGATGTTGTCGGGGAAGCCGGGGAGGTTGTCCACGAAGACCTCGGCGCTGCCGGCGCGCGGACCTGCCAGCCAGTACCGCGTGATCCGGTAGGCGCCGCTCTCGGCGACGAGCACGAAGGCGCCCTCCGGGTCGGCGACGACGCCGTTGGCGAACTGGAGGCCTCCGAGCAGCGTGCGCAGGGAGCCGTCGCGCGGGTCGTAGGCGAGCAGACGCCCGTGGCCGCCGTGCTCGATGAGGTCGAGGACATCGTGGCCGTAGCCGAACTTCGTCGACGCGTCGCTGAGGAAGATCGTGCCGTCGGGACCGATGTCGAGGTCGTCGAGGAAGCCGAAGGGCCGGCCGTCGGCCCCGGTCGCGAGCACCGTGACCTCGCCGCCGGGCGAGACCGAGAGCAGCCCGCGCCGCCCATCGGCGACCACCAGATTGCCGGCGGCGTCGAACACCATTCCCAGCGGGCGGCCGGCTGTGTCGGCGACCAGCTCCGGCGCGCCGGCGGGAAGGGCCACGCGCAGGATCCGGCCGTCGTCGAAGCCGGTGTAGAGCCGCCCCGCGGCGTCGAAGGCCACGTCCTCCGGCGCGCTGCCGACGCCGGCGAGGAGGTGGCGGCCCTGCGCCAGCAGGTCGTTCGGCGCCAGCGCTCCGACCATCGCCGGAGCCGGCGGCGGATCCCAGGCGACCGGCTCGATC
>JALOKS010000383.1 GCA_025456385.1 Thermoanaerobaculales bacterium
GGGCGCGCTCGCCGGCCAGGGAGGCGGCGGCCAACCCGAGCCGCGTCGCCTGCCAGGGCGAGAGGCGCCCACCCGCCACGCCGAACAGCAGGCGCGACAAGACCTCGTCCTGGGGCATCTCCGGCTCGCCCCGCAGCGCGACGCGGGGGGCCGCGACCGTGCCCGACACGGCGAGAATCGCCGTGCCCCCGCCCGCGGTGGTCCGCGCCTCCAGATCCAGGGTCGGATCCAGCACAGCCCCACCGTCGAAACCGATCCGGCCGCGCGAGAAGCGCAGGGGCTGGCCCACCAGGGTGAACTGCCCGCGGAGCAGATCGAAGCCGCCGGTCGCCGCCGGGGCGTCGAGCGGACCCTGCAGGTGCACCTCGCCTCCCAGCTCTGCATCGATCCCGCGCCCGCGAACCGCGAGCCCGCCGGGCGCGGAGAGAACCACATCGACCCTGACGTCACCCCGGCGCAGGGTTGCGCGGCGCGCGCCCGGCGGCTGCGCGCGGCGCTCGCCCGTCTCGCGGACCTCGAGCGTCGCGATGGCGGCCGGGAGGCGATCGGGCAGCCGGATCTCCACGCCGTCGAGCCGGACGCTGCCGGCGACCGTCAGGCCCTCGGCGGCCGAGCCGGTGAGGCGCAGCTCGCCGTCGCCCTGCAGGTCGAGCTCGTCACGCTGCAGCGGGCGGGCGTCGCGCGCCGTGAGCCGAAGATCGACCGGGACGGCCGGGGCGAGCAGACCGACCGTGCCTTCCAGGGCGAGCGTCCCGGGCCCGGCACGTGCCGTGAGCCGTTCCGCGCGCAGCGTCTCGCCGGCCAGGCCGACGCTTCCTTTCACGTCCGTCAGCACCAGGCCGAGCGACCGATCCCAGAAGGCGCCCTCGGCAACGCGCAAGGCACCGTCGACGCGCGGCGCGCCGAAGGTCCCCGTGACGCGCGCCTCCAGGTCCGCCTTGCCCCGCGCCCGGCGCCCCGAGCCGGTCAGCAGCGGATCGAGCAGGGCGAGGTCGAGGCGCCCGTCGGCCCGCAGGTCCAGCGCGCCGAGGCCGGTGGCCGCCCCTCCGCCGATTCGCCCGCTCAGGCCGAAGCGGGCCCCCTTGCCGGCCCCGAACCGGGACTCGATCTCGGCCCCGTCCGCCCCGAGCCGGGCCGTCAGCTCGATGCTGGCCGGAGGCAATCCGCGGCCGGGGCCCTCCGTCAGCCGCAGGCCGTCGCCGCGCGCTCGAACCGAGCCGGTCAGGGAACCGGCGGAACCGGTGAGGCGTGCCTCGGCGCCAAACGTGCCGGACAGCCCCGGACCGGGCACGACGAGCCGCAGCAGATCCGCGGGCAGGCCGGTGAAGGTGGCATCTAGCGCGAGCGCGGGGGCGAGCCTCCCGCTGATCTCGATGGCGCCCTGCCGCAGCCCGAGGCGCAGCCGGTCGACTTCGACGCCGTCGGAAAGATCGAGCGTCGCCGGCGCGAGCAGGCGCACGACCTCGCCGCGAGCCCGGCCCTCCAGCCGCTCGAGGACGAGGATCTTGCCGAATGCGTCCAGGCGGCCCGACAGGCCGATCGGCACCGGCTCGCCGCCCGCCCGCAGGCTCGTCTCGGCGGTCAGCGCCATGGCCGCCAGTTGACCCCGGGCCGTGAGCGCGAGGTCGCCCGCGACCCCCGCGACGGCGAGTCCGGTCAGCGTGGCCGAGGCGTCGACATCGACGGCGCCGAGGAGATCGGAGAGTCGCGCACCGACCGAGACCTCCGCGACGTGCACCGCCCCCGGCAGGGTCAGTCCGCCGATCGACGCCAGCGTAGCGGCGACCCTGGGCGCACCCGGCGGCCCGGCGATCTCGCCCCCGACCCGGACGGCCCCGAGCGCGCCGGGGAGCAGGAGGCCGATGTCTCGCAGGTCCAGCGTCCAGCCCAGGGCGAGGGCATCCGCGGCAACGGACCCCTGGGCCTGCAGGGTGCCGGCCGTGGTGTCGATCCGGGCCGAGTCGACGTGCCAGGCGTCGCCGGCCCGGCGGACGGATGCCGCCAAGCGGATATCGGGCCCCAATGCCGGCGGCGGATGCCAGCCGTGCCGGGCGGCGAGACCGTTGAGCAGCCCCCCCGACGATTCCAGGACCTCGAGGTCGAAGCGATGCTCCGCCTCGTCGCTCGACAGGTCGAGGCGGTACGCGTCCGCCCGACCGATGGCGCCCGCCTCCACCGTCGCCCTCACCCTGCCGTCCCCGTCCGCGACCGCATTGCCGTCGAGCACGAGCTCGGGCGCGCCCGGCACGAGCGCGCCCAGTGCGAGACGGTCGACCCGCAGGCGGTCGAGCCGCAGCGGCCAGGGCGGACGGATCGGCTCCGCGGCCGGCTCCGGCGAGGCCGGACGTCGGAGCAGCTGCACGGAGCGGCCGCTCAGGGAGCGGACGACGATCTCGCCCCGGAGCAGCGCGAGCGGCTCGAGGTCCAGCGCCGCGTCCTCGACCCGCAGCCAGGGCCCCTCGTCGTCGCGCAGCTCCAGCAGCGTCGCCAGCGGACGGTGGGGCAGCACGCCCCCGAGACCTTCGAGCCGCACGCGCCCGCTGCTGAGCCTCTCCACCGCGGAGCCGATGAGCTGATGCCCGACGACCGTGTTGGCGGCGAGCAGCACGGCCGCCGGGACGACCACCGGCAGCGCGAGAACGAAGGCCACCCGGCGCCACAGGAACTGCAGGGGTCGAAGGCGGCGCCGGCCCATCGTCAGAATGCCTGCCCGATGGCGATGTACAGCTGTACCGGCGAGTCCCCGGCGCTCGAGGTCAGCGGCGTGGCGAGATCCACGCGCACCGGACCGATCGGGGTGTGATAACGAGCCCCGATCCCGGCGCCGACGGACAGATGATCGGTCAGTCCGGCCATGCCGTCCTCCGACACGGCCCCTGCGTCGATGAAGGCGACGGCACCCCACTCCGTGCCGAACCGCAGCCGCAGCTCGAGCGACGCCTCGAGGAGACCGTC
>JALOKS010000384.1 GCA_025456385.1 Thermoanaerobaculales bacterium
GGATGTGGCGCTGCGCGATCTCGGGGAGTACGTGCAAGCCGCACTTCCCGACGCGGTGCTCGATGTCGTGCTCGAGCGCGACGAGCTCTGCCTCGTGGTGGAGCGCGACCGGGTCGCCCGAGTGCTGAAATTTCTCCGCGACGACGTCAACTGCCAGTTCAAGCAGCTCATGGACGTGTGCGGCGCGGACTATCCGAGCCGGGAAGAACGGTTCGAGGTTGTCTACAACCTCCTCAGCCTGACCCACAACCGGCGCATCCGGGTGAAGGTCGGCGCCTCGGAGGACACGCCCGTGCCGACCGTGGTCGAGGTGTTCAGCTCCGCCAACTGGTGGGAGCGGGAAACCTGGGACATGTACGGCATCGCCTTCCGCGACCATCCCGACCTCCGCCGTATCCTCACCGACTACGGCTTCCAGGGGCATCCGTTGCGCAAGGACTTCCCGCTCACCGGCTACGTCGAGGTGCGCTACGACGACGAGCAGAAGAGGGTCGTCTACGAGCCGGTGAAACTGCCGCAGGACTGGCGGACGTTCGACTTCCTGAGCCCGTGGGAGGGGATCCAGGGGGAGCTTCCGGGGGATGAGAAGGCGAAAGACCGGCCGGCATGAACGAAACCGAGATCAAGAACTACACGCTGAACTTCGGTCCCCAGCACCCTTCGGCGCACGGAGTGCTTCGCCTCGTGCTGGAGATGGACGGCGAGGTGATCGACCGGGCCGACCCGCACGTGGGCCTGCTCCACCGCGGCACCGAGAAGCTGATCGAATACCGGACCTACCTGCAGTCGGTCCCCTACTTCGACCGGCTGGATTACGTCTCGCCGCAGAACCAGGAACACGCCTTCGCCCTGGCGATTGAGCGGTTGCTGGGCATCGAGGCGCCTCCCAGGGGCCAGTACCTCCGGGTGCTCTACGCCGAGATCGGGCGGGTGTTGAACCACATCTTCACGGTGTGCGCCTACGCCATGGACGTTGGCGCGATGACGCCGATGCTGTGGGGCTTCGAGCAGCGCGAGCGGTTGATGGAGTTCTGCGAGCGGGTCTCCGGGGCGCGCATGCACATGAACTATTTCCGCCCGGGCGGGGTCAGCCTGGACATGCCCCCCGGCCTCGCCGACGACATCTGGGCGTGGTCGGAGAGCTTCCCCAAGGTCGTCGACGATCTCGAGGAGCTGCTCACCGAGAACCGCATCTTCAAGCAGCGGAGTGTCGACATCGGCGCGATCAACGCCGAGCAGGCGCTGGACATGGGCTTCTCCGGGCCGAACCTCCGCGCTTGCGGCGTCGCCTGGGACCTGCGCAAGGCGCAGCCCTACGACTGCTACGCCGACATGGATTTCGACATTCCGGTGGGTAAGCAGGGCGATTGTTACGACCGCTACCTGGTGCGGATGTACGAGTTGCGCGAGAGCCTGAAGATCATCCGCCAGTGCCTGCAGAAGATGCCGGCGGGGCCGGTCAAGGTGGACGACCGCAAGGTGTCGCCGCCGCCGCGGGCCGACATGAAGCACTCGATGGAAGCGTTGATCCACCACTTCAAGCTCTATACCGAAGGCTTTCACGTTCCCGCCGGCGAGACCTACACGGTGGTCGAGGCGCCGAAGGGCGAGTTCGGCGTGTACCTGGTCGCCGACGGCACCAACCGGGCCTATCGCTGCAAGATCCGCCCGCCGGGCTTCGCCCACCTCCAGGCGATGGACTTCCTCACCCGCGGGCACATGCTGGCCGACGTCGTCGCCGTGCTCGGCTCCCTCGACATCGTTTTCGGCGAGATCGACCGATGACCGTTCAGGACGCGATCAAGCAGGCGCCCGACGAGCCGTTCAGCTTTACCGACGAGAACGTCGCCGAGGCCCGGCGGCTCATTGCCAAGTATCCGGAGGGCCGCCAGCAGAGCGCGGTCATGGGGCTGCTCTACCTGGCGCAGAAGCAAAACAACGGCTGGCTGTCGCAGCCGGCGCTCGAGCATGTCGCGGCGTTCCTCGGCATGCCGGTGATCCGCGTGCTCGAGGTCGCGACCTTCTACACCATGTACAACCTGAAGCCGATGGGCCGGCACCACGTGCAGGTGTGCACCAACCTGTCGTGCTGGCTGCGCGGCTCCGACGAGATCATGGACGCCTGCCGCGAGGCGCTCGGCGTCGAGATCGGCGGCACCACCAACGACGGGACCTTCACCCTGTCCGAGGTTGAATGCCTGTGCGCCTGCGTGAACGCGCCGATCGTGCAGATCGACGACGACTTCTACGAGGACCTGAGCCCGGACAGCATCCGCACCATCCTGGCCGAGCTGCGCGCCAGGCGCACGCCGAAGACCGGGCCGCAGATCGCCCGGACCAGCTCCGAGCCCATCGGCGGGCTGACCACGTTGACCACCACCGGCACCGGCCCTGGCGGCAGGGCGGGCAGGGGAGAGGCCTGATGCTGCGCGACCAGGACCGGATCTTCACCAACATCTACGGCTTCGCCGACGGCGGGCTGAGGGGCGCGCGGGAGCGCGGCGATTGGGACGACACCAAGGCGCTGGCCGCCCGGGGACGTGATGCGATCGTCGACGAGGTTCGGAAGTCTGGCCTGCGCGGGCGCGGCGGCGCCGGCTTCGTCACCGGGCTGAAATGGTCGTTCATGCCGAAACAGGCCGGTAACCGGCCGCACTACCTGGTCATCAACGCCGACGAGGGCGAGCCCGGCACCTGCAAGGACCGGGAGATCCTCCGCCACGAGCCGCACAAGCTGATCGAGGGCGCCCTGCTTGCCAGCATCGCCATGGCCGCGCACACTTGCTACGTCTACATCCGTGGCGAGTTCCTCCGCGAGGCCGAAGCCCTGCAGCGGGCGATCGACGAGGCCTACGTCGCCGGCCTGATCGGCAAGAACGCCGCCGGCTCCGGCTGGGACTTCGACATGTACATCCACCGCGGCGCCGGCGCCTACATCTGCGGCGAGGAAACGGC
>JALOKS010000385.1 GCA_025456385.1 Thermoanaerobaculales bacterium
CCACCTCGGGATATCCGCCCGCTCCAGGTAGCGCTCCCAGAACCAGCCGAGCTCGCGTCCGGAGAGCTCGGCCACCAGCGCGGTGAGGTCCGCGGTGGCGACCAGCCGGTAGGGCTCGTCGGGGTGGTTGGCGAAGCGGTAGAGAGCTTCGAAGAAGATCTCGTCGCCAAGCAGCCAGCGCAGAGTATGGAGCACCCAGGCGCCCTTGAAGTAGATGTCACCGGTGTAGGCCTGGGCCGAGCTCAGGTTCTCGCCCTGGACGAGGGGCGTGCGGTTGCGGATGCGGTCGCGCTGCCGTCGCAGGTACTCGAGGGAGCGCTCCTCGCCGAGGGTGTCGTGGACGTACAGCGCCTCGGCGTAGGTGCCGAAGCCCTCGTGGAGCCAGAAGTCCGCCCAGTCGCGAGCCGTCACCTTGTTGCCCCACCACTCGTGGGCGACCTCGTGCAGCAGCAGCTCGTCGAAGCCGAAGGCGTTGTCGGTGAAGAGGGCGCCGTAGGCGACCAGGGTCTGGTGCTCCATGCCGTAGTACGGTGCGTGCGCGACCGCGAACTTGTCGTCGAAGAAGGGGTACTCGCCGAAGCGGCGCCCGAGAACCTCGAGGATGCGCGGCATCTGGCGCCACATGACGCGCGCCGACGCCACCGACTCGGGCAGCGACCAGAAGGTCAGCGGCACGTCGAGCGAACCGTCGACGCCCCGGTAGCGCTCCTCGATCGGCACGTAGGGGGCGATGTTGACCGTCACCAGGTAGTTGTTGATGGGGTAGGAGACGCGCCAGCGCGAGGTGGTCGTACCGTCGGCGTTGTCGGCCTCGGAGAGGAGGCGCCCGTTCGACAGGCCGGTCAGGCCCCGCGGCACTGTCAGCGCGATGTCCATACCCTCGTCCGGCTCGTCCGAAGGGTGGTCCTTGCAGGGCCACCAGTTGTCGCCGCCGTCGCCCTGGCCGGTGACGCCGACCCAGGGCTCGCCCGAGGGGGTCTCGGACCACACGAAGCCGTCGATCCAGGGCGGCCGCAGGGCCACCTTCGGCTCCCCGCCGTAGTCGAAGCGCAGCTCGTGCCGCTCGCCGCGCGCCCACGGAGTCGGCAGCTCGACGGTGATGATGCCGTCGCGGTGGCGGAAGGGGCGCAGCTCGCCGTCCACCGCGACGGCGCTCACCGCGAGCCGGCCGTCGAGGTGGATCGCGAACTCGCGCAGGGTGTCGACCGTCGCCACGGTGACCGTGTTGCGGCCCTCGATCCGCCGCGCCGCCGGGTCGACCCGCACCGCGAGCCCGTAGTGGCGCACGTCGTAGGCCGCCATCGTGGGCGGCACCTCGCCGCCGGACTCCCCGATCTGGCGCTTGACGTACCAGCCGACCGCGATCAGCACGCCGAGACCCGCGACCAGGAGCCCCGCCAGGACCAGCGCGGCGATCCGCAGCCAGCGCGGCCAGCGCCGTCCGGCCGTCATCGGGCCCCGTGGCCGTCGAGGCCGGAGAGGAAGCCGTCGAGGTCTGCGGCCACCGCAGCGGTGTGCATGTAGGTGTTCGAGGGGCAGCTGATGGCGGTGCCGTGGGGCATCGCTCTGACGATCCGCCGCACCTCGCCCTCGCCGTGGAGGTGGTCCGATTCCGCGTAGGCCACCGCGACCGGCGCGGGTACCGTCTCCAGACCAGGAAGGGCCGAGTAGTCGAGCACCGCCTGCGCCGACAGCTTGAGGCGCAGCGCATTGGCGGCACGGACGGTCCGCACGTAGCGCGCCATCTGCTCCGGGTCCGAGCGGGCGTTGACCCGGAAGCGGCGCAGGTACCAGACCACGAAGCCCTTCAGGCGCTCGATCAGCCACGCCGGCAGGATCGCGACTGCGACCTTGCCCCAGGCCGGGAAGCGGAACTCGGCGTTCGGACCGACGAGGAAGGCCGCCCTGGCCGGCAGGCGCCCCCCCTTGAGGGCCTCGAGAATCGCGTTCGATCCCATCGAGCTGCCGAAGAGAACGGTCCGGCCATCGGCGAGGCCGAGCGCGGCGGCGGCGGCGATCAGGTCATCGGCGAGGCGCGGGATGGAGAAGTGCTCGGGGCGCAGCAGGCGGCGGTCGACCTCGGCCGAGGCCTTTTCCCTGGTCTCGAGGTAGACCACCCGCCGCGTCGGCACCAGGACCTCGAGCAGGGGGCGCCAGCCGCTGACCAGCGAGATCCAGCCGGCGATGAAGAACAGCGGCTCCTGCGCCGCTGAGGCCGGCGGACGCCACTCCCGAACCTTGAGGCGGACCCCGTCCGCGACCACCACCATCCGCTCCTGGTAGCTCACCCCTGGCGCCGCGACCGGGTCCTCGCCGGCCTTCACCGGCGCAGACTAGCAGAGCTTCGGTGTAGACTCACCCCATGGACCGCTTCGAGCCCCGCCTCCCGGTGCTGCAGGCCGCGGACGAGCCCGAGAGCCCGCCCTCGTGCTCGCCGTCGACCTACATCTCCAACGAGGAGGCGGCGCTCCTCGCCGCCATGCGCCAGCTCCACGAGCGCTCGACCGCCCTGCGGCGGGAGCTCGCCGCCGCGGAGCCCGGCCGCGCCCGGGGACTCGAGTCCGAGCTCGAGTCGCTGCGGGGCGAGTGGCGCGAGCTCGCGCGCCGCCGCGAGCGGGCCTTCGTGCGCAAGATGATCATGCTCGGCCACCTGCCGCCTAGCGCCGACCCCGGGTCCTGAGCCCCGAGCCGTCGCGCGCGCCGGCTCATCCGAGAATCCGTGAGGTGGGCACGCCTCGATTTCGGATTTCGGATTCCGGATTTCGGATTTTCGGACGGAAGGGAATCGCAGGTCGGGTCTCCGGGACCGTGGTCGGCGGCAGGATCAGCGGGCAGCGGCCGGCGCCTTCCGCCAGGTTGGCGGGCACCGACGCAGCAGCGCGGATCGCCTGCTCGGCGATCGACTTCAAGGGCGCGGGCACCCTCATCACTCACGAGCCTGATCGCCGTGCCTGCGGCCTCGAGGGCCTTGTCGTGGGCGATGAGCGTGCTGTGCTGGCGAGTCGTGGACATGGTCACCTCCGGGTCGTTACTGGCGCGCTGTGCGCGCCGTGACTCGCCTCCGCCAGCGAGTGGCCGTAGGTCTCCCACCCGCCCTCTCCGGCGCGGCATCGCCGCGCCTGCGACCCCCTCGACCACGGCCACGATCGCTGCCGGAGGCGAGTTCATGCTTTCACCAGCTACTAACCGAAGGAGACGACCCGGAGGTGGCCACGCCGCGGCCCACTCGCCCTGCATCCGGGCACGGAGACGGAGACGGGCACGGGTCGCTTCCACGGCTCACTGCCAAGGTTCGCTGCCCGCTGATCCTGCAGGTGCCACTGCCAGCTGCTGCTGTCACTGCGCCTGAATCCGTGCACGGGAACGGAAACGAGCACGGGGCCCTGCCACCGCTCACTGCCCTCTGGCACTGCAGCTGTCACTGCCATCTGCCGCGGTCGCCGGCCCGGCACCCGGCACGGGCACGGGTCGCATCCGAGGCCTCCATCCCATGCAGTTTCGGATGAACCGAACATTGGAACGTTCAAACGTTCAACGTTCCAACGTTCGAAGGTCTCTCAGCGCCGCGACCTCGCGATGGCGGAAGCAGGACACGAGGTGGTCGTTGACCATCCCGGTCGCCTGCATGTGGGCGTAGACGATGGTCGGGCCGACG
>JALOKS010000087.1 GCA_025456385.1 Thermoanaerobaculales bacterium
CCCGGTGACCATCGAGCACATCGCCGGCGCGGTCAACGGCTCCGGGGTCCACGCCCGCGTGAAGCGCGCGCCCTCGGCGAGCAGACGGTCGATCGCCGGCGAGGTGTCGCGGCGGTAGCCGTAGGCGCCGAGGCGGTCCGCGCGCAGGGCGTCGACGGTGATGACGAGGATCGATGGCGGGCGCTCCGCGGCGACGGGCGCGGCGGCCGCCATCAGGACCACGATCAAGGTCGCGCCGGCGATCACGGGCCGGCGCCCGGTCAACCGCCTCTGCCAGCTCTCGGGCTGCGTCACAGGACCCTCCATGGCGGGCGATTGTAGCGCCGCTGCCGGCTGCGCACCGACCCTCCGGACAGACGGTGGGACACGAGTGTTCCGGATCGAGACACGGGGAGCGCGACTGTCTCGCGAGTGGACGCATCAGAGCCTGGCATCGAACTTGCCATAGCCTGCCGCGGGAGGCGAACATGAACGCTCAGCACATCACCCGCATCATCTCGGCCCTCACGTCCCGCCGTCGTCAGGCCGGCTATTCCCTCATCGAGGGCATGGTCAGCATCGCGGTGATCACGGTCATCGCCGGCGTGGTCATCCCGGCGGTCTACAACGAGTTCGAGAAGGCGAAGCTGGAGAGCTGCAAGGCGGAGCTCAACGGCATGCGGGCGGTCGCCTTCGACCTCGGCAACGGCCGCTACATCCCGACCCCGGAGGAGTTCTGGGGCGAGGGCTACCCCAACGCCGAGCCCGGCGAGTACTACTACATCGTCGATTCGCAGGACCACAACAAGGGCCACGGCAACGACCTCGACAACTGCGACGAGGACAACCCGGGGGCCTCCATCGACGGCCGCGACTGCTGGGACCTCAAGTTCGTGGTGTTCTGTGCTCACAACCACGGCAGCCACGCCAAGTACTGCTACGCCACCGACTCGCAGGCGCCGACGGCGGTCCTCCCGGACGAGAGCGATCCCTTCAACTTCAAAGCCCAGAAGGACCTCGGTCAGGGCGCCGACCCGAAGCCCGAGGGCAAAGAGCCGAAGACGAAGAAGACCAAGTAGTGATCGCGCACGACGTGGACCACCCTCCCACGGCGATCCTGGACGGCCCGCGGGCGACCGCGGGCCGTCCGCTTTCCGGACGCCGCGCCTGAGCCCGGTGCCCCCTCCGCCACCCGTCCCGCAGCAGTTCTGCCGGCCGTGCCCGCGCCGACTCCGAATTTCCAGTTCCGACCCCTGCTCCCGCGCTACACTCGAAGCGGCATGGACGCCTTCGACCGCAACTGGCGCGGCCTCCAGCTCGAGACCCTGGTCGACCTGTCGCTGACCATCGGCGGGGTGCTGTCCGAAGAGGAGCTCGTCGACGAGCTGCTGCAGCGGGCGGTCGGCACCCTCGACGCCGGCGCGGGCTTCGCGGCGACCCTTCACCCCGGCGGCCAGGAGGCCATCGTGCGCGCGGTGCGCCTGCCGCCGAGCGTCGAGGCGGTCCGCGCCTTCTTCGACTCCCACCTCCTCGAGGACCTCGCCGCCGGCCGGGTGGCGCGCTCCCGCCGCGACGGCGACGAGCCCCCTTTCGAGCTCGTGGCGGCGCCGCTGCTGTGGCAGCAGCGGCTTGTCGGTCTGGTCGTCCTCGCCGACAAGGAGACCCGGGATGGGCGCGCGCCCTTCGCCGACAACGATGCCCGCATCCTGATGTCGATGGCGAGCATGGTCGCGACCGCGGTCGCCACCGCGCGCCGGGTCGCGGCCATCGAGCGCGACCGCCAGCGGCTGGCCGACGAGAACCGTGCGCTGCGCGACGTCGCCCGGCGCGAGGGCTTCGTCGGCGAGTCGACGCCGGTGCAGGAGATGCTGGAGCTGGTGCGGCGGGCGGCGCCGACCGGGGTCAACGTGCTGCTGCGCGGCGAGTCGGGGGTCGGCAAGGAGAGGGTGGCGCGGCTCCTGCACTCGTTCTCCGAGCGCGCGAGCGGCCCTTTCGTGCCGCTGAACTGCGCCGCCCTGCCGGAGACCCTTCTCGAGTCGGAGCTCTTCGGCATCGAGGAGGGGGTGGCGACCGGCGTCCAGCGGCGCCACGGCAAGATCGAGCTCGCCAACAACGGCACCCTGTTTCTCGACGAGGTCGGCGACCTGTCGCTCCCCCTGCAGGCCAAGCTCCTGCGGGTGGTCCAGGAGCGGGAGCTCGAGCGGCTCGGCGGCCGGGAGCGGATTCCGGTCGACATCCACCTCGTGACCGCCACCAACCGCGACCTCGAGGCGATGGTCGAGCAGGGCGAGTTCCGGCGCGACCTCTACTACCGCCTGCGGGTGGTGGTGGTCGCTGTGCCAACGCTGCGCGAGCGGCGCTCCGACATCCCGCTCCTCGCGCGGCACTTCCTCGAGCTCTACGGCGAACGCTTCAACCGCCCCGGGCTGCTGCTCTCGCACGGCGCCCTCGCCGCCCTCATGGCGCACCCATTCCCCGGCAACGTGCGCGAGCTCGAGAACGCGATCCAGGCGGCGGTCGCCCTCGCCCCCTCCGACACCATCGAGGTCGAGGACCTGCGGCTCGAGAGCGAAGGGCGGCCGCCCGCCCGCGGCGGCGGGCTCGCCAGCCTCGACGAGGTGGTGCGGCAGCACATCGAACGCGTGCTCGAGGCGGTGGCGGGAAACCGCCAGGCGGCGGCCCGCATCCTCGGCATCGACCGCACGACGCTCTATCGCAAACTGATGCGAAACGCATCAGAAGATGCAAAGAGCAACTCTGACTGAAGTCCAATTTCTACAATTAATTAAATAATAATGGGCCTGGAGACGTCCTCGTGTGATGCACATTGCATCTAACGCCGACGTGGCGGACTGGATCAGCTCTGGCATGGTTCTTGCCCTTACCGGCGGCGGAGGTTGTCTGATGAGGTCACTGACAGTCCGGCGTTCGTCGCTCACCGCCGGCCTCATGTCCCTGACCGCGACCGCGGCGCAGGCCCTCAACCTCGACCTCGAGATCCCCATCCAACAGCTTCAGCTCGCGTGGACCCTGACCCGAGTTCTGCTACAGTTGTAGGCTCATCATGGAGGTGGTGCTGCACCTTCCGGTGGTGCCCAACGCGGAGCTGGTCGCGGCCAAGGCCGTCGAGACCCTGGGCAGGGCTCTCGGTATGCACCAGACCCAGGTCGAAGCGGCGAGTGTCGCGATGGTCGAGGCATGCCTCAACGCCATGGAGCACGGCGGTGGTCCGGTCACGGTGCGCCTGCGCGGCGACAACCACTCGCGACCGTGCCTGGTGATCGAGGTCGAGGACCACGGCCGTGGTTTCGACCCGGAGCGGGCGCCCCGGAACAGTTCATCCCGAGTTCTCGGCAGCACATCGAAGCGCGGTTGGGGGCTGACCCTCATCCGCGAGCTGATGGATGAGGTGCAGATCCAGTCAGCTCCGGGCAGGACGGTGGTTGCCATGCGCAAGTACGTGGAGAGTGCACCATGAGCGAAGAGCAGATCAGGATTGCCAAGGACCTGCTGGCGGAGGGCGTCGGCCTGATCGCGGCAGCGGGCTACATCAACAACGAGGGAGGTCAGGCGATCGCCGACGCCGCCAGCGAGCTCATGGACCAGGGCTGCAAGACCCTCGTCATCGACCTCGACGGCACGCGGATCATCAACTCCATCGGCGTCTCGATCCTGCTCGAGATATTGGAGAAGCTGATGGACGAGAAGGGGCGGCTGGCCTTCTGCAACCTGACACCGACGATCGCCAAGACCTTCGAGATCATGGGCCTGGTGCAGTACGCCACGGTGTACCCGGACCGCCTCGCCGCGCGGGCGGCGCTCGAGGGACATGCCGCTGTCTGACCTGTTGCGCCTGGCCGACCTCGCTCTCAGCGGCCGCGCGGGACCGGACCTTCCCGAGGAGCTGCTGCGCGCGGTGGTGGAGGAGACCGGATCGCGCGCCGGCGTCCTGCGGCGCGGCGGCGATGCGGTCGCGCGCTGGCCGCGCACGGTTTCGGCCCAGGTCGAGGAGGCCACCGATGGCTGGACCGAGCTGCCTTTCGGCTCCGACGGGCTGACCTGGCGGCTGCGCCTGCTGCACCTCGACCGACTCGACGAGTCGGCCCTCGGCGCGACGCGCCTCGGCCTCAACGCCTGGCAGCTGCGCGAGGAGCTGAAGCGCATCCGGTTCGACGAGCGGTTCCACCTCTGGGAGCTCGAGGCCATCCGGTCGATCGCCACCGGCATCGGCGGCATCGACGAAACCTCGGACCTCGCCGAGGAGCTCATCAACCACCTGGTCGCCCTCCTCGGCCTGCGCAGCGCCCACCTCTACCTCGGGTCCTCGCCCGACGAGGCCGAGCACGTCGCCGGCTTCGGCCCGGAGCGCCTCGACGGCGAGGCCCTGGCCGGTGCCTGGCGGCAGGGGCTCTACGGCGAGGAGCTGGTCGCGCTCCCCTTGAGCTCGGACTCGGGCACGGTCGGCGTCCTGGTCGCCGCCGACAAGGAGGCGCGCGCCGGAACCGAGCCGTTCGCGGCCAACGACGTGCGGCTGCTGGAGCTGTTCGCGGTTCAGGTCACGGTCGCCCTGGAGTACCTGCGCCTGACCCGGGAGTCATTGGAGCGCGAACGCATGCGCCGCGAGATCGAGACCGCGGCGGTCATCCAGTCCCACCTCCACCCGCAGAGGTTTCCGGAGCTGCCGGGCTTCCGGCTGGCGGCGCGCTCGTCGTCGAGCCGGACGGTCGCCGGCGATACCTACGATGTGCTGCAGTCGGGCGACAGCCTCATCGCAACCGTCACCGACGTCTCCGGAAAGGGCGTCGGCGCCGGCATGATCGCCTCCGGGGTTCACGCCGCGGTGCGTTTGATGGCCGAGAACGTCGGCGACCTCGCCGAGCTCGCCGCGCGCATCAACCGCTACCTCGCCGGAGCCACTGCCGACAATCGCTTCGCGACCTTCGCCATGGTGAGGATCGCGCCGGACGGCGAGCTGGGTGCCGTCAACGCGGGCCATCTGCCGGTTCTGATCCGGCGCCGGGACGGCAGCATCGAGTCGATCGAGAGCGGGGGCCTGCCGCTCGGCATCCTGAGCGCGGCCCGCTACAGCGAGACGACGGCCGCCCTGGCGCCGGGAGACTTCCTGCTCCTCTTCACCGACGGCCTGACCGAGGCCGAGGACCCTGACGAGGAGGAGTTCGGGGTCACGCGGGTCGCCGAGACCGCCTCCGGCCTGGAATCGCCGACCGCCGACCGCCTGTGCGAGGCGATTCTCGACGCGGTCGACCGTCACACCTGCGGCGCCCCGCTCACGGACGACGCGACCCTCGTGGTGGTCGAACGGCTCGACGGCTGAGACCGGGTTCCCGAGGGCCGGCTGCGGCGCCTCAGCTCGCGTACAGGCCCGCGATGAGCTCGCTGTACCGCTCCTCGACCACTCTTCGCTTGACCTTCAGCGTCGGCGTCAAGGTGCCGTCGTCGATCGACAGCATCAGCGGCAGCACCGCGTGCCGCTTGATCTGCTCGTAGCTCGCGAGGTCGGAGTTGACAGCGGCCACCACCGACGCGTAGGCCTCGACGACCTTCGGGTGGGTTGTCAGCTCCTCGAGCGAGGCGTACTGGATCCCCTCGCCCTCCGCCCACTTCTCCAATCCCTCCGTATTGGGCGACAGCAGCACGACCAGGAAGGGCTTGCGATCGCCGATGATGACCGCGTTGTCGATCAGCGGCGAGCGCTTGAGCTCGGCCTCGATGGGCTGCGGAGCGATGTTCTTGCCGCCCGCGGTGACGATGATGTCCTTCTTGCGATCGGTGATGCGGATGAAGCCCTCGGCGTCGATCTCGGCGATATCGCCTGTGAGGAAGAAGCCGTCGGCATCGAAGACCTCGGCCGTCTTGTCGGGCAGGTTCCAGTAGCCCTTCATGACCGAAGGACCGCGAACGCAGAGCTCGCCGTCGGCCGCCACCTTCGCCTCGACGTTGGAGATCGCCTTGCCGACCGACCCGAGGCGGGTCATGCCGGGAGCGAGGCCGTTGACCGCGATCACCGGCGAGGTCTCGGTCAGGCCGTAGCCCTCGAGAATGCGAATGCCGATGGAGTGGAAGAACTCGTTGGTGAACAACGCCAGCGGTGCGCCGCCGGAGACGCAGAAGCGCAGGCGGCCGCCGAGCCGCTCACGGACCTTGGAGAGCACCAGTCGGTCGGCGAGCGCGTGCTTGATGCCGGCCGGCTTGCCGCCCGCGAGGACCCGCGGGTAGGCCTCTCGCCCGGCGGCGAGCGCCCACTCGAAGAGCGACCGGCGGAGGGGGGAGCCGCTCTGCACCGCGTCCATGACCTTGTCGTAGACCTTCTCGTAGATGCGGGGCACGCTCGCGAAGACCGTCGGCCGGATCGTCGTCAGCAGGTCGCCGACGTGGTAGACCGAGCAGTACGCCTTGGTGACGGCGCGGTACATGTAGAGGTAGCCGAGCATCCGCTCGAAGACGTGGCACAGGGGGAGAAACTCGAGGCAGAAGTCGCTCGGGTCGATCAGCGCCCGCTCCGCCGAGGGCATGACGTTCTGCACCAGGTTGGCGTGGGTCAGGGTGACCCCCTTCGGGTTGCCCGTGGTGCCCGAGGTGTAGATCAAGGTCAGCAGGTCGTCCGCCGACACCTTCTCCGCGCGCTGCCAGAAGAGATCCTCGGACTCACCCGAGGTCCCCGACTCGATCACCTCCGCCAGCGACATCACCCCGCCGGCACAGGGCCCCTCGATCTGCACCAGGTGCCTCAGGTGCGGGCAGTCGCTGCGGATCTCGAGAAACTTCGCCATCTGGTCCGCGTTCTCGGCCACCGCCACGATCGACCCCGAGTCCTTCACCTGGTACGCCACCTGGGCCGGGGTCAGGGTGCCGTAGACCGGCACGTCCGCCGCCCCGAGGTCGGCGACGGCAAGGTCCACCATGTGCCACTCCGGACGGTTGTCCGTCACCAGCATGACGCGGTCGCCGCGCCCGACCCCGAGCTTCTCGAGGCCGACCGCGAGGCCAGCCGTCCGCGAGAAGAACTCGCCCGTGCTCCACACGGTCTTGCCGTCGAGCGTGAAGTGGAAGTAGTGCTCGTCGCGTGGCGTGTCGAGCTCGTGGCGGTACAGGTCGAGAATGCTGCGCTCGATCATGACGATCCCCCTTGGCGGCCGCGGCCGCGCGCGATGCCGTCGGTCAGCACGCGCACCAGCGGCTTGTGGTGGCGCAGGAGATCGCCGGGGTTTTCCGCGAGGAGCCAGCTTGTCACCAGCTCGTCCACCGCCCCGAAGACGAGATTGGTCGCCAGCCCGGGACTGATGTCGCGGCGGAACACGCCCGCCTCCTGCCCTTCTTCGACGATGTCGCGCACCCGATCCAGATACTCGCCGAGTTTACCACGCGAAAATGTGCTCATGAATCGGCGCGAGTGGCGGGTCTCGATCTGCAGGAGGTGGGCCAGCGCGTGGTCCCGGCCGAGGGTTTCGAGGTGCAGCCGGATCATGACGCTGAGCTTCTGCGCGGGGTCCGTCATGTTCGCGATCTCCTCGTCGAGACGCTCGATGAAGCGGCCGAGCACCTCGTCGAAGATCGACATCAGGAGGTGCTCCTTGCCCTCGAAGTAGAGGTAGAGAGTCCCGTCGGCCACCTCCGCGGCCTCGGCGACATCCGTCATCCGCGCGCCGAAGTAGCCCTTGGAGGCGAAGACCTCGATCGCCGCCCGCAGGATGCGACGGTACTTCTGCTCGCGCGGCGTCAGCTCGCGGGCCATCTCGCTCTCGGGCATGGTCCCTCCCGCCTGAATGAATACTCATTCATGTTTGATCGCCGCACCGCCGGTGTCAAGCGCAAGGCGGGCGGCCGTCACCGGGCCCACGGCCGACCGAGACGCAGCTCGCGGCGTCGGCTACCACGGCGACCGGCGGCCCCGGGCGGCGGGCGCGTCATCTACAATCAATCATCGCCAAGGTGGTGAAGGAGGACCCATGAGGACGTGGCTGACGCGGATCATCTGGCTGCTCGTCCTGTTCATCGTCGCCACCCTGCTGTGGGACCAGCGCCACCGCATCGCGCTCCTGTCCAACAACCAGCTCCGGATCCAGGGCGACTGGTACCGCGTCGAGATGGGGTTCAAGGGCGACGACCGCTACTCCATCGCGGAGCGGATCATCACCCGCAACGGCCTCGAGTGGGGCTCCTACGAGCTGCGCCGGAACACCGAGCTCGAGGTCACGACCAGCGACGACGTCAGGAGCTACCGCCTCAGCTTTCCCGACGACGAGTCCATGGAGTGGACGCTCGAGGGCGGAGGCGAGCGCGCCACCATCCTGCGTTGGCAGCGCTGAGGCGGCACGATCTACACTCGATCCGTGAGGGGCGCCGGAAGCATCACCGCGGCCAGCGGCGCAGTGCCGGTGGCGGCGGCTTGGATTGCCGGCGCCTCCGGCCTGCCCGTCGCGTACCGGCCGATCACCGACGTCCTCGCCGAGGTGCTGGCCGCTCTCCTGGTGGTGCTCGCCTGGCGCTTCCGTCGCGGTCGCCTCGCCGTCGCCGCCCTTCTCGTTGCCGCCGCCAACCTGCTCCTGCGCGGCCCTCTGGCCGGAGCCGAGGCGGGGGCCGGCGAGCCCCTGCTCGAGCTGCTGCTGCCGTTGACCATCGCCGCACTCGCCCTGCTGCCGGAGCGGCCGCTGGCGCGGCCGCAGACCCTGGTGCTGGCGGCCGTGGTCCTGATCGAGGCCTGGCTGGTCCTCGCTCTGGCCCGCGGCGCCCCGGCTCGAGGGCTGCTGGCAGCTCCCGAGCTCGGCCGGATGGTCTTCCTCATCGCCGGCGCCTTCGTGACGCTCGCCTTCGCGGCCCGCCGCGGCGCCTTCGAGGGCTCACTGCTGTGGGTGCTCGCGGCCGCGGCCCTGGCCGTGCTCGGCGACCGC
>JALOKS010000386.1 GCA_025456385.1 Thermoanaerobaculales bacterium
GTCTTCATCCCGGTCGCCTACATGAAGGGGATGATCGGCCAGTTCCTGTACGAGTTCGGCATCTCTGTGGCGGCGGCGATCCTGATCTCGCTCTTCGTCGCCCTCACCCTGACCCCCATGTTGTGCTCGCGCATCCTGACGGTTCGGGCCAAGCACGGGAGGTTGTACGAGGTGCTCGAGGGCGGCTTCAAGCGGCTCGAGGAGGCCTACGCGCGCGCGCTCGACTGGGTGCTGCGCCACAAGGTCACCACCCTGGTGGTGTCGAGCCTCATCGTCGTCGCCAGCCTCGGGCTGGTGCCCTTCATCGGCGCCGAGTTCGCGCCCGGCGAGGACATGTCGTCGTTCATGATCACGACCGAGGCGCCGGTGGGGATCTCCCTCGAGGCGATGGACCGCAAGATGCAGGAGGTCGAGCGCATCGTGCTGTCGCAGCCCGAGATCCGTTCCGGTTTCGCGGCCCTCGACATCGAGGAGCGGGGGCGCGTCAACTCGGGCATCATGTTCCTGCGGATGTACAAGCCGAGCCAGCGCGAGGCCACCCAGGCCGAGGTGGTGCAGCGGCTGCGGCGCGAGCTGGCGAAGGTCGACGGGCTGCAGGCCGCGGTCATCGAGTTCAGCTTCTACAACGTCGGCGGCGAGGGCGGCGAGAAGGCCCTCGCCTACTCGATCCGCGGCCCGAGACTCGACACCCTGGATCGCATCGGGCAACGCGTCATCGAACGCCTCTCGGCCGAGCCGGGCTTCGTCGACCTCGACACCAACCTCGACCTCGAGCAGCCGCAGCTCTTCGTCACCGTCGACCGCGAGCGCGCCGCCGACCTCGGCCTCGACGCCGCGACCATCTTCGAGACCGTCTACGCCCTGATCGCCGGCCGCGAGGTCGGGTCCTTCACCGACGAAGGCAAGCGCTACGACGTGCGCATCAAGGTCCACCCCTCGCAGGCGCAGGAACCCGAGGACATCGGCCGCCTGCAGGTCCGGACCCCCTCCGGTGAGATGGTCCGGCTCGACTCGGTGGTCCGGGTCGATTACGGCGCCGGGCCCATCAACATCAACCGCACCGACCGCGAGCGCTCGATCCTGCTCACCGCCAACCTCGAGGGGGTCCCCCTGAACCGCGCCCTCGAGACCGTCGACCGCATCCTCGCCGAGGAGCTGCCCGAGGGCTACCACGCCAAGGCGACCGGCCAGGCTGAGGAGTTCGCCTCCTCCATGAGCTCGCTCCTCTTCGCTCTCGGCCTCGCGGTGCTCATCGTCTACATGCTGCTCGCGAGCCAGTTCGACTCGCTGCTCCACCCCTTCACCATCATGCTCGCGCTGCCGCCGGCCATGGTCGGCGCGCTGCTCGGTCTCTTTCTCACCGGCTACACCATCAACATCATGTCGGTGATCGGGATCATCCTGCTCTTCGGCCTGGTGACCAAGAACTCGATCCTGCTCGTCGACCTCACCATCCAGAAGCAGGAAACCGGCCTCGACCGCGAGGCGGCGCTGCGCGCGGCCTGCCCGATCCGGCTGCGCCCGATCCTCATGACCGCGATCTCGATGATCTTCGGCGTCCTGCCGGTTGCCCTCGCCATCGGCGAGGGCGCCGAGGCACGGGCGCCGATGGGCGTCGCGACCGCCGGCGGCATGCTGAGCTCGACCATCCTCACCCTGTTCCTGGTGCCGGTCGTCTACACCTACCTCGACCGCCTGTCCGAGCGCATGCGCGGCCGCCGCGTCAAGCACGCGCGGACCGAAGAGGTCGTCGCGAGCTGAGGCGCCTGCGGCCCGGGCCGCGTTCCTACGGGAAACGAAAACGGCCCGCCCCCGAGGGGCGGGCCGTTTGTTTCAGAGGCTGAGCCTGCTCAGAAGCGGAGGCCGACCGAGAAGCGGACGGTCCGCGGCTGCTGGTAGTCCGCGGCGTTGCGCGGGTTGCCGAAGTTCGGGCCCTTCGCCCAGTTCACGCCCTCCACCGGGGTCTCGGTGAAGGGGTTGAAGGCCGCGTAGGTCGAGGGGCGGTTGGTCGCGTCGTACACCGTCGTGTTGCCGTTGATCACCGCGTCCTCGTTGAAGACGTTCAGGACCTCGGGCTGCAGGAAGAGCTCGAGCTGGGTGCCGCCGAGGTTGAGGAAGAACGAGTAGTTGAGCGAGATGTCGGTGCGGGTCACGTCGTCCCAGGTGTAGGCGCCGCGATCCGAGTAGTAGTAGGTCGAGTAGCCGGGGCTGCCCGCGTAGCCGAGGTCGGCGGGGTCGCCGACGAAGGGCACGGCGTCGACCGAGCCGATCGCGCTGTAGGGCGTGCCGCTCCAGAAGTTCTGCAGCAGGCTGAAGCTCAAGTTGTGGTGGGTCGAGGCGATCATGTCCCACACCACCCAGGCCCGCGCCTTGTGGCGCTGGTCGATGATGAGGTAGCCGACGGGCGCGGCCCACGCCGGGTCGGAGTACTCCGCGTACTCGAGCAGCGTGCCTGGGATCGGGCCCGAGCCCGAGTTCTCGCCGTCGAAGTTGCCCTCGGCCTTGGAGTAGGTGTAGCTGCCGCCGAGGCTCCAGCGCGAGCCGATGCGGTAGTCGAAGCGAGCCTGGACCGCGTCGTACTCGCGGCTCAGGAGGTCGTCGTTGTTGACGTAGATCGCCTGGTCGATGAGCGTGCCGCCGGTGTTCGGCACCTCGACCTGGCGGTCGGGCACGATCTCGGACATGTAGAAGTCGCCGTACTCGCGGTGCACGAGATCGGCCCGCAGCACGCCGCGGTTGCCGAGCCGCCACGAGGCGCCGATCGTGTACTCGTCGCCGTAGGGCGAGTTGAGCGCGTCGCCGATCTTCGGGGTGAGGCCCGGGATGTCGTACCAGAAGGCCCAGTCGGTGTTGGTCGGGCCGCCGTAGACGTTGAGGAACCAGTCCATCATCGCGCCGATGGCGTCGAAGTTGGTCCATCACGTAGCGCGAAGCGCCGGCGTTGAGCACCAGCTTGCCGTCGCCGAAGAGGTCGTAGGAGGCCGACAGGCGCGGGCTGACGCGGTAGTCGTCCACGCTGGTGACCCCGCCGCCGTCGACGCCCTTGTTCTTGTCGTAGCGCAGGCCGGCGCTGACCGTCAGCTTGTCGGTCATCCGCCAGGTGTCGTTGGCGTAGGCCGACTCGGTCTTGAAGTTGGAGCCCTGCGAGTTCTGGAGCACCGCGCCCCAGATGATGTAGCCGCCGAAGGGCACGATCACGGTCAGCGGATCGCCGGGGGTGTCGTAGTTCTGCTCCACGAAGGGCGCCCAGATGTAGCCGGTCGCCGACTGCCAGTTGTCCGAGATCATGATGTCCTCGAACACGTCGACGCCGAACACCAGGTCATGGGTGCCGGCGGCCGAGAAGAACCACGAGCCCTTGCCGTAGTAGTTCTTGTTGTTGCGCTGCTCGTCGGTGCAGGAGCCGCAGAAGATGTGCTCGTTGAAGGCGGTGCTGTTGAGCAGGTCCCACACCGGGGTCCCGCCGAGGCGCTGGTCCTCGCCTCCCGAGTCCTCGAAGGTGAAGTCGCGCTCGGAGTACAGGGCCTCGACGAAGAAGTTGTCCGACAGCACGCCGTTGTAGGTCGCCGACAGGCCGGTGATCGGCAGCTGCCGCGAGGGGTCGATGGCATGCGTGTCCGAGGGTGTGATGGCGAAGCTGTTGAGGTCGTCGAAGGCGCGGTCGAAGTAGGAGCCCATCACGCGGTGGCTCGGGTTGAAGGAGAAGGTCAGCTTGCCCTCGTAGCGGTCCTCGGCCTGGGTCTGGGTGAAGGCCACGCCCGCTTCCGGCTGCCCGGGAGTCTCGAGCTGGGCGGTGGCATCGGTCTCGAAGGTGCGGCCGGCGGCAAAGAACCACAGGCGGTCGCGCAGGATGTAGCCGCCGAAGGTCGCCTCGTAGGTGAAGTTGTTCGTGTCCTCC
>JALOKS010000088.1 GCA_025456385.1 Thermoanaerobaculales bacterium
TCGTCGAGGGCGCGCTGCAGCGCCGGCCGCCAGCCCGCCGGCAGCTCGCAGTCCGCATGAACGAAGAGCAGCCTCGGGGCCGTGGTCGAGGACGCGCCGAGGTTGAGCTGCGGGCCCCTGCCGCGGGGCCCCGTGACCACCCGCGCCCCGGCGAGCGCTGCGAGCTCACGGGTCCCGTCGCGGCTGCCGCCGTCGGCGACCACCACCTCGAGGCCCTCGCCGCCGCCGACCGCGGCCAGGCAGCGGCCGAGAGCACGCTCCTCGTCGAGGGTGGGGATGACGACCGCCAGATCGGCCACGGCGGGCCGAGTGTAGTCTATGATCGCAGGCCGTGGAACGGATCGCTGCCGTCGACGACATCCCCAGCGAGGGCCTGCGCTTCTCCTACCGCGACGGTCCCTTCGACGAGGAGGGCATCCTGCTGCACCTGCCAGGCGGCGCGGTGCGGGCCTACAAGAACGAGTGCCGCCACCTGCCCATGAAGCTCGACGAGCGCGAGCCGAAGGAGATCTGGGACGAGGACCGCCGCCACCTGATCTGCAGCTCCCACGGCGCGCGCTATCGGCCGGCCGACGGCCTCTGCGTCAGCGGCCCCTGTGAGGGCTCGCACCTCCGCACCCTGCCGATCTCGGTCCGGGACGGGGTGGTCTACCTCGACACCTCGCAGATCGGCGGCTTCTTTAAGGTCTGAGGCGTGGGCGCCTCACACGGTGCGGACGAACTCCTCCATCCTCGCGAAGGCCTCGCCGATCGAAGCGACGCTCCACAGCAAGGGCTGGTAGGAGGTGATCGGGTAGGTGGTGTCCTTCGCCTGCCAGGGGTCGAAGGGCCGGACCTCGACCTTCCCCGACAGCGCGTGCGCAAGCTCGCCGAAGCTCGACAGCAGCCCGGCCCCGTAGGCGCGCAGGCGGCCCTCCTCCCAGAGCACGCCGTACTCGATCGTGAACCAGTACAGGGTCGCGAGCTGCTCGACCTGGCGCTCGTCGGCACGCAGCGAGCCTTCGCCGATCTTCTGCGACAGGTTCGCGAACTCCGGGATGCCGAGCATCGGCGCGTGGCCCATGAGCTCGTGGACGATGTCGGGCTCGGGGGTGTAGAGCGGCTGCGAGTGGTGGCGGATGTACTGCGTCGCGCAGAACACGCGCCGCGACAGCGCGCCGAGAAACTCCCGCGCCGACACCAGCCCGGCCACCGGCTGCAGGCGGAAGCCGGTGCGGCGGCCGAGGAAGGCGCTCACGTCGGCGAGCTGGGGCACGGCGTCGGCGCGGTAGCCGAGGTCCCCGAAGACCGCCAGGAACTCCCGGCAGGCGTGGTCCGGGTAGAGGGCCGTCAGCCCCTCGAAGGCGGTTGCCCAGGTCCGCTGCTCGTCCTCGGTGTAGGCGACGCGCTGCGGCGGTTCGGCCGAGCCGAGCGGCGGCGCGAGCAGCGCGATCTCGTCCCGGCGGCACCGGTACTCCGGGTCGTTGAAACCGGGGTGATCGGCCTCGAGCCGAACGATGTGGTCGCGCATGCGCCTCCTCTGGAGCGAAGCTCGGCGGTACTATGGCACGCCGCCCGCCACCGCGGCAAGCCGGCCGTGGCCCGGCCCGGCCGCAGCGCCGGCCGCGCATTCCGGTTAATGAAGGCGCCGGAGGACCGTCATATGGTCGACGAGAAGGACCGGGAGGACCGCGTGGAACCAGCGCTCGCCGACCCTGCCGCCGAACACGGACCGTGGCTCGAGGCCGCCTACCGCGAGCACGCGGGCATGGTCCTGCAGACCGCCTACCGGGTGACCGGCCGGATCGACGACGCCGAGGATGTGCTGCAGACCGTCTTCACGCGGCTGGCGGCGCGGGCCGTGCGGCCCGAGTTCACGACCGGTTGCGGAGCCTACCTGCGCCGGGCGGCGAGCAACGCCGCTCTCGACATCGTGCAGTCGCGCTACGCGCGGTCCGGGGTCTCCCTCGAGGCCTCCGGATCCGCATGGCAGCGCGACCCGGCCCCGGAGCCGGAGAGCCGTCACCTCGGGCGCGAGCTCGAGGAGCAGCTGCGGCGGGCGCTCGCCGAGCTCAGCCGCCGCAGCGCCGAGATCTTCGTTCTGCGCTACTTCGAAGGACTCGACAACACCGCGATCGCGAGCTGCCTGGGCACCTCGCCCGGCACCGTGGCCGTCACCCTGCACCGGGCGAAGGCGCGGCTCCGCGAGGCCCTCGAACCCTACCTGGGAGGCCTGCAATGAGTGACCACACCCACTCCAACGATGACCTTGTCGAGCGCGTCGCCGCCAACATCGCCGGGCAGCGGCTCGACGCCGAGACCGAGCGCCGGATCACGGCGCTGGTCTGGGAGGGCCTCGGCGCCTCTCCGGCGCCGCTGCGCGACTGCGCCGACTTCCAGCGCGAGATCCCGCAGCTCGTGGCGGGCACCCTGCCGCCGGCCCGCGCGCTGCTGGTGGGTGACCACTCCCGCCACTGCGTCGCCTGCCGGCGCGCCCTGATGGAGGCGCGCGGTGAGCTGCGGCCGGCCGCGGTTCCCGCGGCCGCCGTGGGCGGTCGCCGCTGGCAGCGCGCCGCGCTGCGCACGGCAGCGGCGGCGTTGCTCGTGGTCGGCGGCGCGGCGGGCCTGCGGCTCGCCGGCGACCTCGCAGCCGACCGCAGGCTCCGGGCGTCGGTCGCGAGCATCGACGGAGTGCTGCAGCTGGTGGGGGCCGACGGCGGCCCGCTCGCCGAGGGCCACGAGCTGCGCTCCCACCAGAGCCTGCGCACCGCGCGCGGTGCGGGCGCCTTCATCCGCCTCGGCGACGGCTCCCTCGTCGAGATGAACGAGCGCACCGAGATCGCCCTCCGCGCCTCGCGCCGCGGGACCACCGTCGAGCTCACGCGGGGCGCCGTCCTGGTCCACGCCGCCGAGCAGCACGGCGGTCGCCTCTTCGTCGCCACCGCGGACTGCGAGGTCGCCGTCAAGGGCACGATCTTCTCGGTCAACCACGGCCTCAAGGGCTCCCGGGTCTCGGTCCTCGAGGGCGAGGTCGAGGTTCGCGGTCCCACCGCGCGCACGCAGCTGCTGCCCGGCGACCAGCTGACCACCAACGATCGCCTCCGGCGCGTCGCCCTCGAGGACGAGGTCGCCTGGAGCCGCGACGCCGCCAGCCACCGCGAGCTCCTGCGCGAGCTCGCCGCCCTCCACCAGGCGGTCGCCAAGGCCATCGACGACGACCCGCCGCGCACCTCGACGCGGCTCCTCGACCTGGCGCCCGCCGACACCCTGGTCTACGCCGCCATCCCCAACCTCGCCGACGGTCTCGGCGCTGCGCGGGCGGCCCTCGAGGAGCGTCTCGCTGCGAGCCCTGCGCTCCGCGACTGGTGGCAGGCGCGCATGGCCGCGACCGGCGCCGAGGCCGAGCTCGACGCCCTGCTCGCCCGCCTGCAGCCTCTCGGCGACGCGCTCGGGGCCGAGGCCGTCGTCGTGCTGCCGGCCGGGGTCCTGGTGGACCGGGGAGGCCCGCTCTTCCTCGCCGAGCTCGACGACCCCGAGGCGTTCCGCGCCGGCATCGGCGAGCTTCTCGCCGAGGGTGAGGCGAGCTGCCCGGATGGCGGCTGCGTCCTGCTGGTCGAGGACCCGGGCGCGGCCGTCCCACCCGGCGCCCAGCTCCTGCTGTGGGTGGCGGGCGATGTCGTGGTCGCCGCGACCGATGCCGCCGGCCTGACGGCCGCGGCCGCCCGTCTCGCCGACCCCGCCGCGCGCGGTTTCCTCGGCACCCGGCTGCACCGCAGGCTCGGCGACGCCTACGCCGGCGGAGTGTCGTGGCTCGTCGGTGTCGACGTCGGTCGTCTCGTCGCCGAGGCCGCGGCCGAGCTCGAGGCGGGCGGCGCCCGCGCCCTCCAGGAATCAGGCCTGGCCGACGCCACCACCCTGCTCGTCGAGCGCCACCGCGACGGCGACTGGTACGCGACTGACGCCGAGCTGCAGTTCGCAGGCGCCCGCCGCGGCATGGCCTCGTGGCTCGCCGCTCCGGCGCCCATGGGCAGCCTGGAGTTCATCTCGCCGCAGGCGGCCGTCGCGGCCGCGGCCGTGACCCGCGACCCGGTCGAGATGTTCGACGAGCTGCTCGCCCTGGTCGCCGCCGAGGACGACAGCGCCCTGGCCGAGCTCGAGCGCCTGCAGGACCGCCTCGGCATCGACCTCCGGAACGAGCTCGCCGCGACCTTCGGCGGCGAGGCGGCCTTCGCCATCGACGGACCGATGCTTCCGGTCCCTTCGTGGAAGCTCGTGGTCGAGGTCTACGACCCCGCCACCCTCGCCCACACTCTCGAGCGGGCGGTGACGGAGCTCAACCTGGTCCTCGCCGAGCACGGCGAGGCGCCGGTGGTGCTCGAGGTCGAGACGGTGGGCGACCGCAGCTACACCAGCCTGGGCAGGGAGGGCCTGGCTGCGCGGGTCACCTTCACCGTCGTCGACGGCTACCTGGTGGCGGGGCCCGGGCGTGCGGTCGTCGACCAGGCCATCGCCCAGCGCGACTCCGGCGTCTCGCTGCCCGGCGCCGAGGCTTTCCGCGCCATGCTGCCGGACAACGGCTTCGCCGACTGCTCGGCGCTGGTCTACCGCAACCTCGGGGCCCTGGCCTCCGCCGTCCCGGAGGAGCTGCTGCGAAGCTATGGGTTTGCCGGCTCCTTGGAGGACGGAGGGCTCGGCCGCGGGCTGGTGTGCGTCTTCGCCGCGACCGACCGCCTGAGCCTCAGCGCGACCGGCGGCGGGCTGCCGCTGGTCAGCTCCCTCCTCGCCCTCGTCAGCGCCGAGGAGGCCGGCGCCGTGGCCGCTGCCCCCACGTCCGCTGTATCATCTGCCGGATGAGTCGCGGCGAATCACCGGCGCCGGCCGCAATCGAGCTCGACGGGCTGTCCGTCGAGCTCGGTGGACGGCCGATCCTGAGGGACCTGCACGCCTCGCTCTGCGGCCGCGCCATCGGCCTCCTCGGGCCCAACGGCGCCGGTAAGACCACCCTGCTGCGGACCCTGCTCGGCTTCTTCCGGCCGAGCGCGGGCGGCGGGAGGGTGCTCGGCCTGTCGCTCGCGGAGCAGGGACGCGAGCTTCGCGCGACGGTCGGCTACATGCCGGAGAACGACGCCTTCATCGCCGGCATGACCGCGGTCCACTTCGTGCGCATGATGGCCGAGCTCAGCGGGCTGCCCCCGAAGGCGGCGCTCGAGCGGGCCCACGAGGCTCTCTTCTACGTCGGTCTCGGTGAGGCCCGCTACCGCACCGTCGGAACCTTTTCGACCGGGATGAAGCAGATGGTGAAGCTCGCGCAGGCCATCGCCCACGGCCCGCGCCTCCTCATGCTCGACGAGCCCACCAACGGCCTCGACCCGCCGGCCCGCAAGCGCATGCTCGATTTGGTGCGCGACATTCGCGACCGGGCGGAGACCCACATCCTGCTCTCCTCGCACCTGCTGCGCGACGTCGAGTCGGTCTGCGACGAGGTCCTGATCCTGAAGGGAGGCGAGATCGCCGACAGCTGTAACCTCGAGGCCGAGCGGCGCGCGAACCGCTCCTTCGTCGAGGTCGAGCTGCAGACGCCGGAGCCCGGCTTCGCCGCGGCCCTCGCGGCCCTCGGCTGCGAGCTCGCGACCACCGGGGACGCCGCCCTCAAGCTCGTCCTCCCCGACGACGTGAGCGTTCGTGACCTCTACGCCGCGGCCGACCGCCTCGGCGTCGGCATCCGCCGCCTGGATATCAAACGCGACTCGCTGCAGGACATCTTCCTGCGCGCCATGGAGGTCGATCGTGGCGGTGTATGAACGCAGCTGGCGGCGCTACCAGGGACCGCAGACGCCCCTCGGCGCCCGCTTCCTGGTGGTGACGCGCTACGCGCTCGCCGACGCCTTCACCTCGCGCCTCTTCACGGCTTTCTACGCCGCCTGCTTCCTGCCCTCCCTCGGCGGTCTGTTCTTCATCTACCTGAGCCACAACCTCAAGCTCCTCGAGCAGCTCGGGATGCCCCAGGACCTGATGCAGGTCCTGACCTCGAAGTTCTTCATGCTGCTGTTCTCGTGGCAGGCGATCCCCGCCTTCCTGGTCGCGCTGATCGTCTCGCCGAGCCTGGTCGCCGCCGACCTGGCGAACGGCGCGCTGCCCCTCTACCTCGGCCGGCCGATCGACCGCCGGGGCTACGTGCTCGGCAAGGCGGCGGTCCTCGCCCTCCTGCTCTCGCCCATGACCTGGGTCATGGGCCTCGCGGTCTTCGCCCTGCAGGCCTCGCAGGCCGGGGGCACCTGGTGGAGGGACAACTGGCGGATCGGCGCAGCCTACCTCGTGGGTCACGTCACCTGGATCGTGGTCGTCTCGATGCTGACGCTCGCGATCTCGGCCTGGGTCCGCTTCAAGCCCGCCGCACGCGGCGCCCTGTTCGCGATCATCTTCGTGCTCGCGGGCTTCGCCACCGCCGTCAACCAGTTCACCGGGACCGCGGTCGGCGACCTCGTGCACCTGGTGCGCGCCATCAACAGCGTCGTCCTGGCGCTGTTCGGCGCGCCGACGCCGAGCGGCCTCGCGGTGGGCTGGAACTGGCTGACCCTGCTCGCCGTCTCCGTCCTCAGCGTGTGGCTGCTCGACCGCAAGCTGCGCGCCCACGAGGTGGTCCGGTGAGCGGCGACCGCATCGTCGTCCGCGATCTGTCGAAGTTCTACGGCGAGGTGCTCGGCGTCAACCACGTCAACCTGGAGGTCCGTCCCGGCCTCACCGGCCTGGTCGGCCCCAACGGCTCCGGCAAGAGCACCCTGATGCACCTCCTGACCGGGCTGCTGCGGCCCAGCGGCGGCTCGATCGAGGTCCTCGGCATCACCCCCGACCGCCCGGAGGAGCTCTTCCGGCTGCTCGGCTACTGCACGCAGTACGACTCGTTCCCCGCCGGCGCCACTGGCCTCGGCTTCCTCCGCCACGCACTCGCCCTGCACGGCCTGGACCGGGCCGCCGCCGACGAACGCGCCTGGCGGGCGCTCGAGCGGGTCGGCCTCGTCGAGGCCGCGCGCCGCCGGATCGCGGGCTACTCGAAAGGCATGCGCCAGCGCATCAAGCTCGCCCACGCCTGCTGCCACGACCCGCGCGTGCTGGTCCTCGACGAGCCCCTCAACGGCCTCGACCCGATGGGGCGGGCGGAGATGATCGACCTCTTCACGACCCTCGCCCGCGAGGGCCGGCACGTCATCGTCTCGAGCCACATCCTCCACGAGGTGGACGCAATCTCCGACGGCGTGATCATGATCCACGGCGGCTCCGTCGTGGCCGAGGGGGCGATCCGCGCGGTGCGCAGCGAGATCACCTCGCAGCCGATCCAGGTCCTGATCCGGTCCGACCGGCCGCAGGTCCTGGCCGCCAGGCTCTTCGAGCTCGAGCGCGTGGTCGAGGCGAAGCTCGTCGGCGACGGCGGGCTGCTGGTCCGGACCCGCGATGCCGACGCCTTCTACACCGAGCTCAACCGCATCGTGCTCGCGACCGGTGCCGAGATCGAGACGGTCGCGCCTGCCGATGAGAGCGTCCACGCCGTCTACGACTATCTGATCGGCGAGGGTGCCGGAGGGGGGACGACGTGAGCGCGAGCCCCGACGACCGCGTCCGCCGCCGTCAGGTCGCGACTCTCGCAGCCGCCGTGATGAGGCGCAGCCTCCTCGGGCGCGGCGCCCTGCCGGTCCTGCTGCTGGTGGCGATGCCCCTCACGCTCCTGCTCCTGCGCGCTCTCTTCATGCCCGACGCCATGCGCGCCGCCCCCACCCGCGCGACCACGGAGTTCGCGGAGGCCTTCCACTACTTCCTCCTCCGCTTCATCGTCTTCTTCGCCAACGCCCTGGTCTTCGTGCGCCTGTTCCGCGGCGAGATCCTCGAGCAGAGCTTCCACTACACCCTGCTGGCGCCGCTCAAGCGCGAGCTGCTGGTCATCGCCAAGTACCTCGGCGGCGTGGCGACCGCGGTCCTCGTCCTCGTCCCGACCACGACCCTCAGCTGGCTGCTCGCCTACCTCCCGCACGGCGCCGCCGGGCGCTCGCTGGCGCTTTCCGCCGAAGGTCTCGGCGACCTCGCCGCGTACCTTGTCATCGTCTGCCTCGCGTGCCTGGCCTACGGCGCGCTGTTCCTGCTCGCCGGCCTCTTCTTCAGGAACCCGATGGTGCCGGCGGTGCTGTTCCTCGGTTGGGAGACGCTGACGCCGTTCCTTCCGCCCTACCTCAAGGCGCTGAGCTTCGTCCACTACCTCGCGTCCTTCGCCCCGGTGCCGCTGAGCTCGCGCGCCTTCGCCGTGCTCGCGCAGCCGGTCGCGCCGTGGCTCGCGCTCGTGGCCCTGCTCGCGGCCGCTCTCGCCCTCGTCGCCCTTGCCGCACGCCTGGCCCGCGGCCTCGAGGTCAGCTACGCCGCCGACTGACCTCGTCCTCGTTCGATCGTTGGAACCTTGGAACGTTCGAGCGTCAGGACGCTCCCGTCCCCCCTTGCGGGGCGCGAGGGCGGGAAAGCGAAACGTTCAACGTTCCAACGTTTTAAGATTCGAACGGCTGCCTCGTGTCGAAGCCGAGAAACACCGGCTCGGGCCGCAGGGTGATCCCGAAGCGCGCCTCGACTCCGTCGCGGATCTCGCGCGCCAGCGCGATGAGCTCCGCGGCGCTGCCGCCGCCGTGGTGCACGAGGGCCAGGGCGTGCCGCGAGGAAAGGCCCACGGCTCCCCGCCGCAGGCCGCGGCCGAAGCCCGCGCGCTCGATGAGCCAGGCGGCCGACAGCTTCTCGAGCCCGGCCCCGGCCGCGAAACGGGGCACGATCTCACCCTCGGCGAGGGCGCCGCAGGCGCGGGCCCGCGTCTCGACGGCGCCCACCACAGCGGC
>JALOKS010000089.1 GCA_025456385.1 Thermoanaerobaculales bacterium
TGCGATCGTCAGCGGCGGCCGCGTCGAGCGCTCGATCCTGTCGCCCGAGGTCCGCATCAACTCCTACTCCACGGTCGCCGACTGCGTGCTGATGGACGGAGTCGAGGTCGGGCGCCACGCGCGCCTGCGGCGGGCCATCGTCGACAAGGAAGTCAGGATCCCTCCCGGCACCGTCATCGGCGAGGATCCGGAGGCCGACCGGCAGCGATTCTTCGTCGACGAGTCCGGCGTGGTGGTCATCCCCAAGGGAACGGAGATGACGGACCAGGCTTCACGTGGAGGCAAGCTGACATGATCTCTGGAAAAACTCTCATCGCGTCGCTCGCGGCACTCGCGGCCGGCACGATCGCCTCGGCCGCAACCGTCACCGGCTCGTTCAGCTATGACGGCGTTGCGGTGGCGGCTGTGCACTCCGACATCCAGGCCGCCGTCGTCCGCACCTATGACTACGGCACCGGCCACAGCACCTGGGGCACGGTCGACCTCGGGGCGGCAACCTACCGGATCGAGGACGTGCCGGCAGGCAACGACGTCCTCGTCCAGCTCGAGCTCGACCGCAGCCAACCCGCCAACAACGACGGCTACGACGGCGGCGACCTCATCGGCTACAAGTTGATCTCCGTCGCATCGGCCTCGGACGCGCTCAGCGTCGACATCAGCCTGCGATCGGTGCTGCACTTCTCGTCGCCCCTGGACTCGAGCAGCGCCATCGACGGATCCTTCGGCGCCTGCCCGGTCGGCGGCGCCGTCGACAGCCCGGTCACGGTGCGTTGGGACGCCGTGCCCCGCGCCACGTCTTACTCGGTATCGGTGCGCCGCCAGCGCTGCGACCACAGCATCATCGAGTCGACCCCCTCGCAGCAGAGCACCACCGAGATCTCGGTGACGCTCGGCACGGCACCGAACGAGGACCACGTCGCGGTCTGGCTGGAGTGCAGTGGCAGCTCGGGCGACAGCCTGTGCTTCATGCCCTAC
Organism: Thermoanaerobaculales bacterium; assembly: GCA_025456385.1. Lineage (GTDB taxonomy): Bacteria > Acidobacteriota > Thermoanaerobaculia > Thermoanaerobaculales > Sulfomarinibacteraceae > Sulfomarinibacter. The sequence continues at coordinate 976 of JALOKS010000089.1, forward strand.
CTCGGGTACAGCGACGCTTTCGCACAGATCTACGCGTTCCATGCGCGGGGCGCCGCCACCGGACGCGGCACCGACCACGAGGACGGGTACTTCCTTCCCGCCGTCGCCAACCTGGCAGGGGTCGCCCCCACCTACTGGTCGAGCAGCCTGACGGTCGTCAACCTCGACGACAGCACGCAGGACGTCGAGCTGGTCCTGACCCCGCAGGACGTGGACGGGTGGACGGAGTACGAGAGCCGCACGGTGGTGATCCCCGCCCTGACCGCGCGGCGGTGGGACAACGTCATGCTGAGTCTTTTCGCGGCGACCGGCGCCGGCTCGCTCGAGGTCCGTGGACACGATCTGGCGATCTCCAGCCGCACCTCGACCCCGGCCCCGGCCGGCGGCAGCTATGGGCTCGGAGTCCCGGTCCTGGCCGAGAACGATCTCCTGAGCTCGCCCGACGCCCGTGAGGCCTTTGCCGGCGGCGTCGCGGAGTCCGCGGCCTGGCGCACCAATCTCGGCCTGTGCGAGGTCGCCGGCCGCCTCGTCCAGGTGAAGGTGACCGTGTACGACGAGTCGATGAACGCGCTCGGCAGCCGCAACATCGACCTCACGCCCTACGAGAACACCCAGGTCAACCGCGTCGTTCGCGACCTCACCGACCGCAGCTCACTGAGCAACGGCATCGTCGGTGTCGAGGTCGTCTTCGGCTCCGGCAAGGTCGCCGCCTACCTCACCGTCATCGATGCCACGACCGGCGACTCGACGTACTCGGCGGTCCGACCGCAGAGCCCGACCGGAGGTTGAGAGGTATTCATCTCAGGGCACTGCCGCGGCGCCCTGGCGCCGATCGGCGGCCTGCGGGCGTCCCGCCATGGATCGCCGCCGCGCCTCCCGTCGGCTCCATGCCACAGGCGGCAAACCGCTGATCCGCCGGAACGCACGGTTGAAAGCGACGTCGGAGTGGTAGCCGACATGCCTCGCGACCTCTGAGACGGTCATGTCGCAGGTTGTCAGTAGCTGAGCGGCCAGCTCCATCCGCCACCTCGCCAGGTACTGCATCGGAGGCAGCCCGACAAGCCTCGAGAATCCTTCGGCCAGCGCCGATCGCGAGCGCCCCACCTCACGACACAGCTTCTCCAGGGTCCAGTCGCGGTCAGGCGCCGAGTGCAGGAGCTGGAGGGAGCGGCTCACGAACGGGTCCTGCGTGCCGCGGAGCCACCCACCGTCCTCGGAGGGAGCCTCCAACAGGTACGCCCTCAGAACCTCGATGAACATCAGCTCCGTCAGCCGCGCGAGGAGGCACGACCCTCCCGGACGTGCAGCGCGCGCTTCCTCCTCGATGATCTGCAGAATTTCGAAGAGGTGCTGCTTCCCATCCCCTGAACGCCCGCTGACTGCGACAACCCGCGGAAGGCTGCTGAACAGCGGGCTGAAAACCGCGGTCTCGTGCTGCAGAAACCCACAGATCATGATCGTGAGCGGCCCACCCCCTCCATGCCTGATGTGCTGGATCTGCCCATCGTATGGGGGTGGTGGCAGCAGCGGCGCGATGGGAACCGCTTCCGTCGCCCCGCGAGAGGCCACGACGTGCGTTCCACCGTGGAAGAAGATCACCACATCATCGGATTCGAGAACCACGGGGTTCTCACCACCGACCCTCGCCTCGCACGACCCCTCCACGACGATGTGGAACGGCACCACCTGGCCCGCACCGAGATCCAACAGCTCTGCGATGTGCTCGCACGGCGGCGACTCGACGCAAAAGGGAGCGGAGAAGCTGGCGTGAAAGAACACGCCGCCGGAGAGGCGCACGGAGCGGAGGATGTCCGACAGCAGATCCACCGGGCGCCTCTCAGGATCGCGGACGCTGGGTTAAGAATCTCGGCATTCCGGTCATTGCCATTCCTCGTTGACGAGAACCATATTGAGTCTGAATATATTTTCAAACCCCGAGGAGGAACGATGCGCGCGACTGAACTGAATTCCGCCAAGGCCAGATCCTGGATCGGCATGGTCGTCGCAGCGGCGATGGCGCTCGCCCCCGGAGCGGCTGTCGCCGACGAGACCTGCCAGTCCCCATACATGGCCAAGATCACCTCGCAGGAGGACTTCCTCTACGTCTGGACGCTCGGCGAGCCGGGCGTCGGCGACGAGTCCGACAAGCTGGTCACCGTCGACGTCAGGCCGGGGTCGAAAACCTACGGCACGGTCATCAACTCGCTGTCCGTCGGCGGCCGCCACGAGGCCCACCACGCGGGCCTGACCGAGGACCGGCGGTACCTCTGGGCCGGCGGCCTCGACACCAGCAAGATCTTCATTTTCGACGTCCACACCGATGCGGCGCAGCCCCGGCTGCACACGACGATCTCGGACTTCGTCGCCAAGACCGGAGGCGTCGTCGGCCCGCACACCTTCTACGCCCTGCCGGGTCGGATGCTGATTTCAGGTCTCTCCAACGACAAGGACCACGGCGGCAGGACGGCCCTCGTCGAGTACAACAACAGCGGCGAGTACATCGCGACCCACTGGATGCCGACCGACAAGGACCCGAAGGGGGCCACCATCGAGGCGGTGGCGGACGGCATGGGCTACGACGTCAGGGTCCTGCCGCGCCGCAACGTCATGTTCACGACGTCGTTCGCGGGGTGGTCGAACTACATGATGGACTTCGGGGCTCTGCTTCAGGACGCCGAGGCCATGAAGAGGTTCGGGCGGACGGTGGTGGTGTGGGATCTCCACTCGCGCACGCCGCGCCAGGTCCTCGATGTCCCCGGCTCGCCGCTCGAGCTGCGGGTTGCCTGGGGCTCGCAGCACAACTACGCATTCACTGCCAGCGCCCTGACGTCGAAGATGTGGCTGATCCACGAGCAGGAGCCCGGCCGGTGGGAGGCCACCGAGGTCGCGGACATCGGCGATCCCTCGAAGGTTCCGATGCCGGTGGCCATCAGCCTGAGCGCGGACGACCGCTACCTGTGGGTGGACACCTTCATGGACGGAACGGTGCGCCTCTACGACGTCAGCGACCCGTTCAAACCGAAGCTGTCCTACGAGAAGGTGATCGGCTCGCAGCTCAACATGGTGTCCCAGAGCTGGGACGGCGAGCGCCTCTACTTCACCTCCTCGGTGCTCAGCAACTGGGACAAGAAGGGCGACGAGGACGAGCAGTTTCTCAAGGCGTACATCTGGAACGGCAAGGAGCTCGAGCACCGATTCACGGTGGACTTCTACGAGCAGAATCTCGGTCGGGCCCACCTGATGCGGTTCGGGTCGTACTCGCTGTACGGGCCGCCGCCCGAGAAGCGTGCGTCGCTGGAGTAGCGCGATGCATCGCCGCGGAGCGAGCCTGATCGCAGCGGCGTCGGCGCTGTGCCTCACGCTGTGTGCGGCGTGCGGCCAGGCGCCGGCGCCGCCCACAGCAGGGGTTGCTCCGACGCCGCCGCCGGGCCTCGAGTTCGTGCCACCGGACCCGGGCAGCTACCGGCTGCCGACGATCCAAGCCGCGGTCGACGGCGCGGTGATCGATGCCGACGGCACCGAGCGCCACCTGTTCGACTACCTCGGCGACAGGTACGTACTGCTCAGCTTCATCTACCTCAACTGCAAGGAAGCGAAGGGCTGTCCCCTGGCCAACGCCAACCTCGCCATGATCAGGCAGGACTTGGAGGCTGACCCTGCCCTCGCGTCGCAGGTGCGCTTGATCTCACTGAGCTTCGATCCCGAGCGCGATACTCCGGAGGCCATGCTGCGGCACTGGGGTGCGGACTACCTGGAGAGCCCGTGGGACAAACGACGGTGGTCTCTCGTCACCACCGCATCCCGTGCCGACCTGCAGCCCATTCTGGACGGCTTCGGCCAGTACATCGTGCGCGAGGTCGACGAGCAGGGACGGGAGACGGGCAATCTCTCGCACGTTCTCAAGGTCTTCCTGATCGACCGGGAGCGCGAGGTCCGTAATGTCTACAGCACGAGCTTCCTCCACCCGGCGATCGCCATGAACGACCTCAGGACCCTGGTGATGGAGGAAGCCGAGCGCGGCTGATGGGGCGGCCGAGGGCAATGTGGCCGGCGCCGGTCCCGTGGATCGTCAACCGCGGCCTGCTGGCGGCGGCGATCGCCCTCGTGGGGGCACCGCCTTCGTCGGGCCAGCTGGTGGACCCTGCGGCCCACACGCCCGCCGCCGCCGCGGGCCCGGATGCCACACCCGGAGCGCCTCGCGTCGTCGCGCAGCGCGACCGGAGAGCGCTGGAGCGGATCGAGCAGCCGCCGCTGGGGCTGCCGGCGGTGCCGGTCGACCCCGACGACCCACCGACAGCGGCTACGATCGTGCTCGGCCGGAAGCTCTTCCTCGACCGGCGCCTGTCGGTCAACGGCACCCTGTCCTGCGCCATGTGCCACGTCCCGGAGCAGGGCTTCACAGTCAACGAGACCAGAACCGCCGTCGGCTTCGAAGGCAAGACCCTGCGCCGGAACTCGCCGACGATGCTCAACGTCGCATATGCCGGACCGTTCTTCCACGACGGCCGGGAGCCGCAGCTCGCGCTGCAGCCGATCGACGTGCTCACCAATCCCGACGAGATGGCAATGCCGTCGTTGGGTGCCGTGGCGGCGCGGGTTGCGGGCCTGGCTCCTTACGACGAGCTCTTCGAGCGGGCCTTCGGCGGCCCGCCGACGGTGTGGGGCGTCGGCAGGGCGCTGGCCGCCTACCTGCAGACCCTGATATCGGGGAACTCTCCCTTCGACCGCTGGCACTTCGGCGGCGACAGGGAGGCCATGAGCAGGCCCGCGATCCGCGGCTTCGAGCTCTTCACCGGCGGCGCCGGCTGCGTGCGCTGCCACACCATCGCCGGGGACCACGCGCTGCTCCGCGACGGCGCCTTCCACGACACCGGGCTCGGCCGGAGCGCGAGCCTGGCGAGGAGCGCGAGCCGCAGCCCGGTGCAGGTCGAGCTGGCACCCGGCCTGCTCGTCCCGATCGAGCGCTCTGTCCTGCGCAGCGTCGGCGAGATCCCGCCGAACGACCTCGGTCGGTACGAGCTCTCGGGCGACCCTGGCGACCGGTGGCGTTTCAAGACACCCAGCCTGCGCAACGTCGCACTGACTGCGCCCTACATGCATGACGGCTCGTTCTCGACGTTGCGCGAGGTCGTCGAGTTCTACCGGCTCGGCGGCCACCCGCACCCGGAGATCGATCCCATGATGCGACCGCTCGAGCTCGATGACGGCCAGATCGACGATCTGGTGGCTTTCCTGGAGAGCCTCACCGGAGACAACATCGACGAGCTGATCCGCGACGCCCGCAGCGAGCCCGTCGGCAATCCGGACGGTGCCCCGCGGGGGGATCTCAGCTCGTCGGTGTCGTCCCACTGACGCGGTCGGCGGTGTGCCGGCGCCCGCACTCGTCGCGGCGGCCGGGGCGGCCTCGGCCAACGCCTCGGAGCCGGCGGAATCGCTATACTCTCCCGGCGGTTATCGGTCAGGGAGACACGCGATGAAGACTGCTGAAGAGATCGTCCTCGACAAGGGCAATGTGATCGTCTCGGTTTCGAAGGACCACACCCTCTACGACGCCATCCGGCTCATGAACGAGCACAAGGTCGGCGCCGTCCTGATCCAGGAGGGTGAGCGCATGGTCGGCATCTGGACCGAGCGCGACTACCTGCGCGCGAGCTCCGACCCCGCCTTCGATCCGCGCCGGGCGCGGGTCGGCGACTTCATGAGCTCGCCGCTCCGCTTCGCCCGCCACGACGCCACGCTCACCCAGCTCGAGGAGACGATGCTCGGGCTCTACGTGCGCCACCTGCCGGTCGAGAAAGAGGGGCGCATCATCGGCATGGTGTCGGTCGGTGACGTGCTGCGCGCCAATCTCCTGGAGAAGGACCGCCAGATCAAGGAGCTCAACTCCATCGCGAGCTGGCAGTACTACGAGAACTGGGGCTGGGACCGCAAGAAAAAGTAGCCCTGCTCGGAGCCGGCTCCGCCCTTCAGACCTCGAGCCGCCGGCTGTGCCGCACGTCGCCGGTCGTCAGCGCCGCCTCCCGCACGGCGGCGGCGACCGCGGCGTGCAGCTCGCGGTCGAGGATCGGCGGCGTCAGCTCGCCCTCCGGCGCCCGCGCGGCGATCTCCTTCGCGGCCGCGATCTTCATCGCGTCGTTGATGCGGGTGGCGTGCGCGTCGAGCGCGCCCCGGAACAGGCCGGGAAAGGCGAGCGCGTTGTTCACGGCCTTGCCGTCCGCGGCGAAGGCCGCGCCGGCGGCGAGCGCCGCCTCGGGGTCGATCTCCGGGTCAGGGTTGGAGAGGGCGAGGATCACCTGCTTCGGGCGCACCATGTCGGCCTTGATGAGCCCGGGCACGCCGGTCGTGGCGATCACCATGTCCGCCGCCGTCATCACTCCCGCGAGGTCGCTGGCGCGGCCGCCGAAGCTCTCGAACCTCGCCAGCATTTGCGGGTTGATGTCGGCGCCGTGGATCGTCTCGACGCCGTACGCCGTCAGCAGCCGCTGGATGCCCGAGCCGGCGGCGCCGAGGCCGATGATGCCGACCCGCGAGCGCCTGAGGTTGAGGTGGCGGATGCGGGCGATGTTGAGCAGCGCCGCCAGCACCACCACCGCCGTGCCGTGCTGGTCGTCGTGCAGCACCGGGATGTCAAGCGCGGCGTCGAGCCGCTCCTCGATCTCGAAGCACTCCGGCGCGCGGATGTCCTCGAGCTTGATCGCGCCGAAGGTCGGCGCGATCGCGGTCACGGCGTCGACGATCACCCGGGGGTCCCTCGACTCGATCAGGATCGGCACACCGCTGACGCCGGCGAGAAGATCGAAGAGCACCGCCTTGCCCTCCATCACCGGCATGCCGGCCACCGCGCCGATGTCGCCGAGACCGAGGATGGCGGTGCCGTTGGTGACGATGGCAACGGTGTTCGGGATCGCGGTGTAGCGCCACGCGAGCTCGGGCTCGGCTGCGATCTGCAGGCACATCGAGGCGACGCCCGGGGTGTAGACGATGCCGAGGTCGTCGAGGCTGCGCACCGCGACCTGGGCCTTGGTGGCGATCTTGCCGCCAAGGTGGCGCTCCCGCACCACGTCGGTCACCCCGAGGAGATCGACGCCGTCCATCGCCCGCACCGCGTCGCAGACGCGGTCGAAGGTCGCCTCGTCCGGGGCGATGACGTCGACGTCGCGGACCCGCGACGAGCGGCCCACGGAAGCGGTCGTGATCTCGCCGAAGCGCACGCCGAACTCCCCGAGCCGGGTCGTGAAGGCCCCCAGCGCACCCGGCGCGTCGGCGATCTTGATGCGCATGCGCTTGATGCTGCGTCGCCCGACCTCGTGCTTCATGACTGCCCTCCCAGGCCCCCGAGCAGCGGCCATCATACCCTTTGGTTCGACCCGCTCGTGCGATCACGCTTCAGGAGATCCATCCTTCGCGGCGCTGACGCGCCGCTCGCTCAGGATGACGGACCGACCCGCCTCCACGACCGCGATGGCACAATGCTCCGGATGATCCGCCGGTCGCCGATCCTCGCCCTCCTCCTGCTCGCCGCCGCCGCGCCGTTCGCCGCGGCGCCGGCGCCGCAGCTCCTCATCGAAGCGCCTCCGGAGCTCGCCGCGGTCGCCACGGAGCTCCGCGCGCTCGGGGGAGAGAACTTCTCCGAGGTCCTCCGCCTCACCGGCCGGCCCGGCTTCTCGCGGCCGATCGCCGTCGTCCTGGCGCCGGAGACCTCGGCGCTCGCCCGCGACACCCCGGCCTGGGTCAGCGGCTACGCCCGCGGCGACGACGCGCTGATCGTCCTCTTCCCGGCGCGCGTGCGCTCCTACCCCGACACCACCCTGCGCACGCTCCTCCACCACGAGATCGCGCACGTGCTGGTGGCCGGGCAGGCGCCCGGTGCCGCGCTGGTTCAACGAGGGCGTGGCGACCGTGGCGGCGCGCGAGTGGGGCCTCGAGGACCGGGCCCGCTTCGCCGCAGCAGTCGTGGGCCGCGGCCCCGGGAGCACCCGCGAGCTCGACGCGGCCTTCGCCGGAACCGCCGGCGAGGCGCGGCGGGCCTACGCCCTGTCCGCGGCCTTCGTGCGCTTCCTGCAGCGCGAGCACGGCCCGCAGACTCCCGCCGCGCGTTCGCCAGCGCGGAGCGCAGCTTCTTCGAGGACGAGGCCTTCTGGAGCACCTGGCTCCCCTTCCTGACCAGCACCGGCGCGCTGTGGATGGCGGTCACCGCCCTCGCCCTGCTCGCCATCCACCGACGTCGCGTCCGCAGCCGGCGGATGCTCGAGCGGTGGGCGGCGGAGGAGGAGCCCGCCGGGCGGGTGATCCGCCGCCAGGATCCCGGCGGCGACGGGCCTGTCAACTGACCCATCGACGTTGAACGTTTGAACGTTGCACGTTGAAGCGTCCGAACGTGCTACGAGGTCGCCTTTCCGACGGCGCCTCGCTGCCGGGCGAGGTCAGGCGCGTCGCCGCAGCACGTAGATGACCCCGCCGACGACAATGGCCACCCCGCCCGCCAGCAGGTTGGCCCACGACGCGCTCGCCAGCAGGCCGAGGCTGACCAGCGCCGCTGCGATCGGTATGGCTGGCCCACCCGGCAGGCGGAAGGGGTGCTCGCCTGCGCGCTTCCGCCGCAGCACCGGCACCGCCGCGGCGGTCGCGAGGTAGGTCGCGAGCCGCGCCACCACCGAAAGCGTCGCGAGACCCACAAAGCTGCCGGTGAGGGCGAGCGGCAGCGCGATCGCGGTCTGCAGCAGGATGGCGGCCGCCGGCGTCCGGAAGCTCGGGTGGACCGCGGCCAGGGCCCGCGGTCCGAAGCCGTCGCGGGCGAGGGCGAAGAGGTAGCGCGGCCCGGCGAGGATCGAGTTGTTGTTGGTGCCGAGGACCGACACCACCGCGCCCGCGGTCAGCAGCCAGCCGCCCCAGCTGCCGAGAATAATCCGCGCGCCGTCGGCGAGCGGGGTCTCGGAGGCGGCGAGCTCGGGCACCGTGCCGAGGGCGACGAGCTGCACCGAGCTGTAGAGCAGGGTCACCATGCCGATCTCGGCGAGCAGGGCGAAAGGCACGTCGCGGCGCGGGTTCCGGTACTCCCCCGCCGCGGCCGGCGTGTTCTCGACGCCCGCGTAGGCGACGAGCAGCAGCAGCGCACCCTCGCCGAGACTGCCGCCGCCGACCGCCTGCTGGCCCGCGAGCCGCGACCACGACAAAGCGGCGAGGCCGGCGGCGACGAAGACCGCGAGCGGCAGCAGCTT
>JALOKS010000387.1 GCA_025456385.1 Thermoanaerobaculales bacterium
CAACCTCGTCGCAGGGCCCGGGCTCGAGCTGGCTGGCGCTCATGGATCGCCCGCGCCTCAGCAAACGGCGAGAAACGCCGCTGCCAGCAGGCCGCCGAGCGCCGCGCCCGCGAGCACGTCGCTCGGGTAGTGAACGCCGAGCACCACCCGCGACGCCGCGATCACGAGGGCGGCGAGCAGGAACAGCGGCGCCGCCGCCGGCAGCAGCGAGGCGCTGACCACCGCCGCCATGACCGCGTGCAGGGTGTGGCCGGAGGGAAAGGAACCGTGGTCCGGGATCGGCGCCCGCTGCGGCGGGCCGGCCGGAAGTTGACACGGCCGCAGCCGGGCGCAGCGGCTCTTGAGCAGCTTCTGCAGGAGGACCGCGAGCACCGACACCGCCGCCCAACCGGCGAGCACGCGGCCGCCGTGCACCACGAGCAGGGTGAGGCCGACGATCACCGACAGCGGCCAGTCGCCGAGCCGGGAGGCGCCGCGGAAGAGGGCGAGCAGCGCGCCGTTGCAGACTTTTTCAGCCGCGCCGCAGCAGAGCATGAGCTCGAAGCTCACGGCGTGTGGGAGGCGATCGCCGGCGGCGTCGATGCGCACGTCCATGCCGGCATCTTCGGCCGGGCGGGTGAAGGCCTGCCCTCTCCGGTGTCAGAGCACGGTAAGAAATCTGTTAAGTCCCGCTGAACACGAGCTCGGCGATGGCCCGCGCGCCGCCGCGCGGCAGCCGCTCGAAGCCGGCGCGGGCGCAGTCCGCGAGCCGGCCCTCGGCGAGCCAGCGCCGGAGCGCGACCGCGGCCTCCGCCGGCTGCGGACGCGGCAGGGCGGCGCCCGCGGCGAGCGCCCACCGGGCGTTCGCACGCTCGTGATCGCCCACCGGGTCGTCGAGGACCAGCGGCAGACCGAGGGCGGCGTAGAAGCAGAGCTCGCTCGGCTTGGTCCACAGCGCGTCGCTGTCGGCGAGGAGCGCATTGAAGCGCCGGTAGAGCGTGGCGAAGTCGGCGGCCGCGACGACCTCGACCGCGTCCCTGCGGTCACCGAGAACCTCGTCCGCCCAGGCCTGGAAGCGGCGGGCGAGCCGCGTCCGCAGCCCGGCGACCAAAGCGAGGCGCAGCTCGCCGGAGCGCAGCGGTGCGGCGAGCGCCACGATCAGCTCACGGGCGCGCGCAGCCTGCGCGCCGGCGCCGCCGACCGCGAAGCACAGGCGAACCGGATCGCCGGCGCCCGCGAGACGCCGCTGGCGCCGCGCGAGGGCCGCCTCGGCGCCGGTCTCGAGGCTCGGCGGCAGCGGGAAGCCGGTCAGCGTCAGGCGGTCCCGACGCACGCCGTAGGAGACCAGGCGCTCGGCGACCGCGGCGGTCGGCGCGAGGTAGCGGATCCGGCTGCGGCCGCCGTCGAGCGGCGCCCACACCCGGTGCGCGTCGCTGTCGGTGACGACGCAGGAGATCGGAGCGGCGGTTCTCAGGTCGGCGGCGATCGCCGGGGCGTAGAACGTGGTGAGCAGCGGCCTGCCGCTGGCCGTGAGCCGCTCGCAGAGGCGGGCGCCGAAGCCGCGGGCGACGAGCCGGGCGAGGGTCCGGGCGGCGCGGTCCGCCGCAGGGCCCCCGGCCGCCTCCGGTCGGATCGCCGTCAGGCGCTCGAGGGGGCCGTGGAAGGCGCGGCCGAGCACCGGGTGCTGCGAAAGGCGCGACAGGTGCTCGTAGGCCTCGCGCGAGGCCCGCCACAGACAGCGGTCGAAGCTCGATGCCAGCGGACCGCGGTCGGCGCGCTCGACGGTGACGCCGAGGGTGTCGGCCAGGGCCCAGGCCGCCCGCAGGTGGCCGTAGCCCATATCGACGCCGACGAGGAGGGGGGCGGCGCGACCGCTTCCGCTTTCCACGACCCCGCAGTGTGCCTGCGCCGGGGTGCGATTGCGAGCGCTTCGCGGTGTCTTTGCAGGTTCTTCGACCCATCTTCACAGGCCGAGGCCATAACCGAAGCCATGGTGGTGACGGCCCTGGCGGGCCTGACCGTGCTCGGCCTCCTTCTGAGCCTGGTGATGCTCGCCGCGCAGTGGCGGCAGCAGGCCGCGCCGCCGCCGCCGGCCCCCGCCCGTTGGCCCCCGGTCAGCATCCTCAAGCCGCTCAAGGGGGTGGACGCCGACCTCGAACGAAACCTCGAGACCTTTTTCCACCTCGACTACCCGGCCTACGAGCTGATCTTCGGCGTCGCGGATCCCGCCGACCCCGCCCTCGCCGTGGCGCGTCGCGTCGCCGGCCGCCACCCCGGGGTGGCCGCCCGTTTCGCGACCGGCGGCCCCGGGGTCGGGTTCAACCCCAAGGTCAACAACCTCGCCGGCATCCTCCCTCACGCGCGTCATGAGCTCCTCCTGATCAGCGACAGCAACGTCGCCGTGGCGCCCGCGATGCTCTCCGAAATGGTGCGCCGTCTCGAGAGCGGTGACGTGGGTCTGGTGACCTCCTTCATCCGCGGCGTCGGCGGGCGCGGCCTCGGAGGGGCGCTCGAGAGCTTCCAGCTCAACACCTTCGTCCTCGGCGGCGTGGCCGCGGTGTCGGGCGTTCTCGGCCGGGTGTGCGCGGTCGGCAAGTCGATGCTCCTGCGGCGAGCCGAACTCGAGCGCATCGGCGGCCTCGCCGAGCTCGGCCGGTACCTCGCAGAGGACCAGGTCTGCGGCGAGCTGATCCGCGCCCTCGGGCGCGAGGTGGTGGTCTGCCCCGAGCCGATCGACAATGTCCTCGGCCACGTGAGCCTGCAGGGCTTTGTCGGCCGCCACCTGCGCTGGGCCCGCATCCGCCGCCACATCGCACCGGCGGGCTACCTCGGCGAGGCCCTCGCGAACCCCCTGCCCTTCGCCCTCGCTCTGCTCGTGGCGGCGCCCGGAGCGGCCTCGGCAGGCCTGCTGCTC
>JALOKS010000388.1 GCA_025456385.1 Thermoanaerobaculales bacterium
TTCAGCCCCGGCCTGCGCGCCTTCATCATGCTCGGCGTGCTGGCGGCGGGCTTCTCGACCCTCGAGGGCGTGGTGCTCGCGCTGTCGACGATCTTCGGCAACGACTTCTACGGCACCATCGCGCGCGCCCGCGGCCTCGCGGGCGAGCTGCTCGAGGCCTCCCTGCTGCGGGTCGGCCGGATCTTCCTGGTCGCCCTGGCGCCGGTGACCCTGCTGCTCGCCTGGCGGCAGATCGTCGCCCCCTCGCTGTCGGTGGCGATCTTCGCGCAGAACGGGGTCTACGGCCTCTTCGCCGCCACCTTCGCGCCGGTGCTGTTCGGGATCTTCTCGGAGCGCGCGACCGCCGGCGCCGCCTTCGCGTCCGCCGCCACCGCGCTCGCCGTGCACTTCGGCATGTACTACGGCGGCATCACGATGTACCACAACAACCCGGCGGTGCCGGCGGCCTGCGCGATCGTCGCCGGGACCGTGGTCATGGCGATCGGCAGCCTGCGGCGGCCGGCCGCCGAGCGGGCGAGGTGAAGGAACACCGGCGGCCGCCCTGCTGTTATGGCAGGGACGGGAGGTTCGTGATGGGGAATCGCAGCACTCGCAGCATCGCCGGTGCGGTCGTCTTGGCCGCGGTCCTCGGCTGGGCGCCGCAGGCGCTCGCGGCATCGCGGATCGTCGCGGTGGGCGACGTGCACGGGGCCTTCGACGAGCTCGTCGCGATCCTCGAGCGCGCGCGGCTCATCGACGGCGAGGCCCGGTGGATCGGCGGCACCTCCACCCTGATCCAGTCCGGCGACCTCTTCGACCGCGGCCTCCAGGTGCCCGAGGTGCTCGACCTCCTGATGCGGCTCCAGGGCGAGGCGGCGGCGGCAGGCGGCGAGGTGATCGTGCTGCTGGGCAACCACGAGGGCATGAACCTGATCGGCTTCTACCGCGACGTCAATCCCGACATCTACGCCAGGTTCGCCGACACGCACTCGGAGAAGCGGCGCAAGCAGGGCTTCGACGCCTTCAAGAAGTACCACCGGGCGCGCGCGGAGAGAGCGGGCCTCGTGGCGCCGCCGATCTCGGACGAGCTCAAGCAGACGTGGATGTCGCTCTACCCGCCGGGCCGCATCGAGTACGAGGAGGCCTTCGGCCCCGAGGGCCGCTACGGCCGCTGGCTGCGAACGCTCCCCGTGGCGGTGCTGAAGAACGACACCCTTTTCATCCACGCCGGCCTCGGACCTGCGCTCGCGGGCATGAGCCTCGACGCGATCAACGCCGAGGTCGCGTCCGAGATCGCCGCCTACGACGAGCTGCGCCGGCACATGATCGACACCTACCTCATCCCGCCGCACGTCGGGCTGCCGGACATGATGGTCAGCTTCCGCGAGCTCACCGAGCCCGGCCCGGAGCTGGAGCGGCTCGCCCGGGCCGACGACTGGCTCCTGGTCGCTCGAGGCCAACGGCCTCGGCGAGCGGCTCGCGGCGGTGGGTGCGGCGCGGATGGTCAACGGCCACACGCCGCAGGCCTCGGGGCGCATCCAGGTGGCGCGCGACGGCCAGGTGATCCTGATCGACACCGGCATGCTCTCGAGCCACTACCCGGGCGGCCGGCCCTCGGCGCTGGTGATCGAGGACGGGGCCTTCAAGGCCCTCTACCTGGACGGCGAGGAGACGCTCGAGCTCGACGAGGTGCTTCCGGCCGCGGCCTGAGCGCGCCGCGTCAGCGGATCCGGACTCGCAGGTTCTTGTAGAGGTCGGTCATCCTGCGGGCGGCCTTCGCCGGCGTCGGAATGGTCTTGATGACGTCGGCGGGGATCGTCAGCGAGCGCCCGATGGCGTCGAAGACCGCGGTCGCGATCCCGGGCGGCCCGTGCTGCGGCCGCACCACGCGGCCGACCTCCCAGAAGTTGAGGCGGTCGGCCACCGCGCCGAGGTCGAAGACGACCGTGGGCACGCCGGCCGCGAGGCACTCGTCGGCGACCAGGCCGTAGGGCTCCGGCCAGATCGACGGCAGCACCGCCACCGCGATCCGGTCGCGCGCGAAGAGGGTCGCCAGGGTGCCGGCGCGGTGGTAGCCCTGGACCTTGAGCCCCTTGACCTTGCGCAGCTGCTGGACGAGGGCCGGGTCGCCGGTCCCGTAGACGAAGCCGGCCGCCTTCCCGTTGCGCCTGCGGATCTGGTCCATGGTCGGCGCGATCAGGGCGCCCCCGCTGTGGTGGTGGACGCCGCCGACGAAGGCGATGTTGGCCCGGTCACGGGGCCAGGGCGCGACCTCGGCGCGGGCGGCCGCGGGCGCCAGCACGACCTCGTTCTGCCCCGCCTGCCGGCGCGGGTAGAAGTCGGCGAAGCGGCGCTGCATGAAGGCGGAGGGGTACACCAGCACCCGCGCCCGCCGCAGGGCCTCCGCGCCCACCTTGCGGTAGTCGGCCTGGCTCCGGGAGGCGCCGAGATCGACCCCCTGCAGACAGGCGGCGCAGCGCCCGGCATCGGTGCAGTAGTCGCAGAAGCGCTTGGACTTCTCCTCGATCAGATGAGGTCGGGCGCAGAAGGGCGTGAAGTCGTGGATCGAGAGCACGACCTCGAGGTCGCGGTCGTCGAGGCTCTGAACGAGGTGCGGCGGCAGACCGTGGAGGTTTTCGATGTGGATCACTTTGACCCGGGTGAGGCGCGCCGCCTGCAGGATCGCCTCCACCGGGTTGGGCGTGTCCTTGAGCCGGTAGATGCCGGCGGTGTTCGCGGACCACACCTCCAACCACCAGGCCTCGTCCCGCGGGTAGGCGAGGGCCACCGTGCGCAGCTTCCGCTCCTCGTTCAGGCGGTCCACGAGCTGCTGCTGCGACGGCATGCGCTCCCAGCCCGGCGGCACCGTGGCGACGTTGAGCACGTAGGGGTTGTCGACCGCGACCTCGAGCCGTCCGTCACGCTCGCCGAGCTGGGCGAGCTTCTTGACGCGCCTGGCCTCCTCGGCCTGCTCGCGCGTCCGGTTCTGGAGGGACTGCATCCCCTCGAGGCGGTAGATCCGCCACTGCTCGCCCAGAGACATGCTGTCGCCGCCCATGGCTCTCCTCGACGCGGTGGGTACCCGGCCGCGGGCGCCGGTGCGCCGACGGTCCCGGTCCATCCATTGTAATCAACCCGGCGGCGCCGGCCGCTGAACCTCTGGCGGCGGCTGTCGTAAGATCTTCGGAAACCTGACCGGCGTCGGCGCCGGCGGACCGGTCAGACAGGGGGAACCGATGGCTTCTCGTGCTCGAACCGTTGCCCTGGCTCTGACCGTGCTCCTCGCCGCGGCCTCGGCGCGCGCCCAGATCGACGCCCGCCTGCTCCAGCAGCCCGACGTCTCGGCGACCCGGATCGCCTTCGTCTACGGCGGCGACGTGTGGGTGGTCGCCAAGGAGGGCGGGCTGGCGCAGCGGTTGAGCACGCCCAGAGGCGAGGAGAGCTTCCCGAGGTTCTCGCCGGACGGCTCGCTGATCGCCTTCACCGGCAACTACGACGGCAACCAGGACATCTACGTCATGCCGGCCGAGGGCGGGCTGCCGACCCGGCTGACCCACCACCCCGCACCGGACCGCATGCTGTCGTGGTATCCGGACGGCCGCTCGATCCTCTACGCGACCACGATGACGAGCGAGAAGCAGCGCTTCAGCAAGCTCTACCGCATGCCGGTGAGCGGCGGACTGCCGGAGGCCCTGCCGGTCCCCTACGGCGAGTTCGGCACCATCTCCCCCGACGGCGCGACCCTGGCCTACATGCCGCTGTCCCGGGACTTCCGCACCTGGAAGCGGTACCGGGGCGGGATGGCCCCCGAGATCTGGCTGTTCGGGCTCGAGGACCTCACGGCCCGCAACCTGACCCGCAACCCGGCCAACGACAGCCAGCCCATGTGGCACGGTTCGACCCTGTACTTCCTTTCCGATCGCGACGGCGCCACGCGGGCCAACATCTGGGCCCACGACCTCGAAACCGACACCGTCCGTCAGGTCACCTCGTTCCGCGATTTCGACACCCACTTCCCGGCGATCGGGCCGACGGACATGGTGTTCGAGAACGGCGGCCGGCTCTACGTCATGGACCTCGCCACCGAGACCGCGGAGCAGGTCGAGGTGCAGGTGGTCACCGACCGCGCGACCCT
>JALOKS010000389.1 GCA_025456385.1 Thermoanaerobaculales bacterium
GCGCCGGAGCGAGTCGAGGGACCCCGTGACGCGAGATCGCGAATCCGAGCCAGGTGAACTCTCCGGGGACTTCACGGGGTCCTTCGACTCGGCGACCTGCGGTCGCCTCGCTCAGGATGACAGGAGGTTGGGGCCGCCGGTCGCCTCGCTCAGGAAGACAGTACGACGCCCGCTGCCGCTCACGTGCTCGCGAGCCTGCTTGCCAGGCGCTGGGCGGCGGCGCGCGCCTGGCGGATGCAGTCGTTGACGCTGACGCCCCGGTAGGGGGAGCCGGCGAGCTCGAGGCCCGCGGCGGCGGCGGCGGTCTCGGCGGCGGCGACGCGGGCGAGGTGGCCGACCTCGTACTGGGAGATGCCGCGCTCCCAGCGCACGATCCACAGCCGGTCGGGCTCGGGGTCGGCGCCGAGGACCCGGGCGAGGCCGGCGCGCACCCGGGCGAGGAGGGCCTCGTCGGGCAGGGCGGCGGCCTCCGGGGCGCGGGCGCCGCCGACCATGACCCGCAGGAAGAGCCCGCCCGCGGGCGCCTGGCCGGGGAAGATGTCGTGGCAGTAGAGGGTGCCGAGCAGGCCCGGCGCCTCGCCGCGCGGCACCAGGAAGCCGAAGCCGCGCACCGGGCGCCCGAAGGCGGCGGGGTCCCGGTAGCCGAGCATGACGACCGCGATCGGCGCGGTCGGGATCGCCGTCAGCGGCGCGACGGCGTCCGGAGCGAGCGGCGCCAGCAGGCGCGCCGCGCCCGGGGCCTCGAGCGCGAGCAGCACCGCCTCGGCGCGGAGCTCGCCCGCCGGCGTCGCGAGGACGAAGCCGCGGCCGTCGCGGCGCAGGGACTCGACCGGACGCTCGAGCGCCAACCGCCCGCCGAGCCGTGCGGCGAGGCTCGCGGGCAGGCGCTCCATGCCGCCGGCGAAGGTGGTCAGCGTGCCGCCGGGGCCGGCCGGCCCGCCGGCGCGGCGGCCGGAGCGCTTCGCCTCGCGCCGCTTCGCGAGCAGCGCCCGGGTCAGCGAGCCGTGCTCGGCCTCCATCGCCGCCATCTTCGGAAAGGTGGCGGCGAGCGACAGCTTCCGCGAGTCGCCGGCGAAGACGCCGGTGACCATGGCGTCGACCAGCACCTCGGCCGCCCGCCGCCCGATGCGGCGGCTGGCGAAGTCGAAGACCGTCTCGTCGTGGTCGGGCCGCCGCCGCGCGAAGGGCTCGCCGAGCAGGCGCAGGCGGCCGGCGAGCGGCAGGATGTCGGAGGCCATGAAGGCGGGCGGCGAGGTCGCGACCCGGCGCAGACGGCCGGCGCGCAGGATGAAGCGGTCGGCTGCCGCGCCGTCGGCCTTCACGAGCTCGCCCGCGAGCCCCGCCGCGGCCGCGAGCTCGAGGGTGTCGGGAGCGTTGTCGAGGAAGCCTTGCGGGCCCCACTCGAGGGTGTAGCCGGCCTCGAGCCCGGTGCGGACCTTGCCGCCGGCGGCCGGCGCCGCCTCGAGCACGAGGGTGTCGTCGAGGCCGTGGTCGAGCTCGAGCCAGGCGGCGGTCGCCAGACCGGTGATGCCGCCGCCGACGATGGCGACCCGGGTCGAGGCCGTCACCGGTCGAGCGGGTCCGAGGCCGTGAAGTCGGCGAGCAGGGAGGCCGCGGCGACGGTGCCGAAGCGGATCGCGCGCTCGTCGGGCCGGAAGCCCGGGGTGTGGACGTAGTCGGTCCAGCCCTCGGCGCGGTTGCCGACGCCCAGGAAGAGGAAGACCCCGGGCACCCGCTGCTGGAAGTAGGCGAAGTCCTCCGAGGCCATGATCGGATCGGTCTCGACGACGTGCCTGGGCCCGAGGCTCTCCACCAGCGACTCCTTGGCGAAGGCGGCCAGCCGCGGGTGGTTCTCGACCGGCGGCGCGATGCGCTCGTAGCGCAGCTCGTAGCTCGCGCGGTTGGCGTCGCAGATGCCTTTGACCACGCGCTCGAAGCGCTCGGGCAGCGAGCTCCAGGTCTCCGAGTCGAGGGTCCGCACGGTGCCGACCAGCACCGCCTCGTCGGCGATGATGTTCCAGCGGTTGCCGGCGTGGAAGCTGCCGACGGAGACGACCAGCGAGCGCCGGGCGTCGACCTCCCGGGAGGCGATGGCCTGCAGGGCGCTCACCACCTGGGCGCCGACGTAGACCGCGTCGACGCCCTCGTGGGGCGCCGAGCCGTGGCTCATGCGGCCGCGGACGGTGAGGGTGAACTGGTCGCCCGCCGCCATCAGGCCGCCGGCGCGGACACCGACCTGGCCGGCCTCGAAGGTGGGCATCACGTGCATGCCGAAGATCGCCTCGACCGGCGGCTTCTCGAGCACGCCTTCGGCGATCATCAGGGTCGCGCCCCCTTCCTCGCCCTCCGGCGGGCCCTCCTCGGCGGGCTGGAAGATGAAGACGACGGTCCCGTGCAGGCGGTCCTTCAGACGCATCAGGATGTCGGCGGCGCCGAGGCCGACGGCGGTGTGCAGGTCGTGGCCGCAGGCGTGCATGACGCCGGGGTTCGCGGAGCGGTAGGGGACCTCGACCTCCTCCTCGATGGGCAGGGCGTCGATGTCCGAACGCCAGGCGACCACCGGCCCCGGCAGCGCGCCCTCGAGCACCGCGACCACGCCGTTGCCGGCGACCCCGGTGCGCGGCTCGTAGCCCATCCCGCGCAGGCGGCGCGCGATCTCACGTCCGGTCTCGACCTCGCGGTTCGAGAGCTCGGGGTGCTGGTGGAACCAGCGCCTCGTCTCGACCAGCTGCGGCTCGAGCTCGAGTGCCAGGGCGGCGATGTCGTCGATCATGACCCGCTCCTCGGCGCCCACCGCGCCGGCCGCTGCGAGCAGCAGCGGCAGCGCGACGCCTACCACAGAGAAACCACGCGTCGTGGGGATCGCTTTCATCGGCGAAGGGTAGCACTCACAGCGGGCCGTCCGGCGTCATTGATGCGATGGAGGCGCGTCCTTCAGGGCGCGCGAGAAGGCCGTTGAAGGATCCTGGGCCGGAATCCGGACACGGAGACGGAGACGGAGACGGGCACAGGTCGAGCCCGGTCGGAAAATTCGAAATTCGAAATTCGAAATTCGAAATCGACGCGTGCCCACCTGACCGGAGACCGTCGAACCTCGCCTACGCGCTGGCCCGCCCGCGCTGCTGCAGGCCGTCGCCGATCAACGCCAGGCTGACGACCAGGGCGGTGATCGCGAGGCCGGGGAAGACCGACAGCCACCAGCCCTCG
>JALOKS010000390.1 GCA_025456385.1 Thermoanaerobaculales bacterium
GAAGTGGCCGAGTCGCGCAGCGAAACCAGCATCGAGTCGGCGCGCAGCGCCGACTCCGGCGTGTTCGCGAGCCTCGGTCGCCGGCTGGGTCGCTGGAGGATCGACCTCGGCGCACGCGGCGACCTGGTGACGAGCCGCAACGAGGGGGGCGCCGTCGGCGACCGCAGCACCTCGGGCACGGCCCTCTCGGGCTTCGCCGCCGTCGGCCTGGACCTCGGTGCCGGCCTCGAGCTCACCGCGCAGGCGGCGCGCGGCTTCCGGGACCCCCTGCTCTCGGACCGCTACTACGTCGGCGAGTCGGGCCGCGGCTTCATCTACGGCAACCCGGAGCTCGAGCCCGAGACCAGCCGCCAGCTCGACCTCGCCCTGCGCTACTCGAAGGGCGGGCTCGCGGCGGCCGTCTATGCCTACGCCTACCGCATCGAGGACCTCATCGAGCGCTACCGCAGCGGCACCGATTTCTTCTTCCGCAACCGGGGGGAGGCGGAGATCCGAGGCCTCGAGCTCGAGCTGAGCGTCGCGCTGACGGCCGGCCTCGAGCTGCAGCTGGGTGGCCACGCGCTCAGCGGCGAGGTGCTCGACGACGGCGCGCCGACCGACGGCGTGCCCGCGCCGGGCGGATTCGTGGTGCTCCGCGGCAGCCCCTCGCCGAGGTGGTGGTGGATGGCGCGCGGAGCGGCCTTCGCGAGAGACGACCGGCCCGGCCCCACCGAGCAGGAGGTGGCCGGCTACGGCGTGCTCGACGCCGGGGGCGGCTACCGGCTCGGCGACCGGCTGGAGGTCTCGGTGCTCGGCCGCAACCTCCTCGACCACAGCTACCTCGGCTCATCCGACGAGGCGGCGGTGCTCGCGCCCGGCCGCTCCCTGCAGCTCGTGCTCCGCGGCCGGCTGTAGGTCCGCACCGGGGCGACCGGCTCAGCCGCTGTCGCATGCGGCGCAGCTCCCCGTCTCCGTGCCCGTCTCCGTGTCCGTGCCCGGTAGCAGGCCCGGTGACGGCGACCGGTGGCAGCCCCCCTGCGCTGCGATCGCAGCCCCCCGGGCGGCGGGTCCTGCTCGGTCCGGACACCCGAAATCCGAAATCCGAAATCCGAAATCCGAGATCGTGGTCGGTGTACCCTTCCCTCGAGGAGACCGCCATGAAGCTGCTGCCCGTTTCGCTGCTGCTCGCCGCGACCGTCGCCTGCGCTCCGGCCGAGGAGCCGGCCGACCTCGTCCTCAGGGGCGGCCGCGTCGTCACCATGGACGCGGGCCTGCCCGTCGCCGAGGCGCTCGCCGCCCGCGGCCAGCGCGTGGTGGCGATCGGCGGCGAGGACGACGTGGCTCCCTTCATCGGGCCCGCGACCGAGGTCATCGAGCTCGGCGGCGCGCTCGCGGTGCCGGGCCTGATCGAGGGCCACGCGCACTTTCTCGGTCTCGGCCGGGCGAGGATGCAGCTCGACCTGCGCAGCGCTGCCGACTTCGACGAGATCGTGGCGATGGTCGAGGCGGCGGTGAAGGAGGCGGCCCCGGGCCAGTGGGTTCTCGGCCGCGGCTGGCACCAGGAGAAGTGGGTCACGCCGCCGGATCCCGGCGTCGAGGGCCTGCCGTACCACGATGCGCTGAGCGCGGTGTCGCCCGACAACCCGGTGCTGCTGACCCACGCCAGCGGGCACGCCGCGATGGTCAACGCCCGCGCCCTCGAGATGGCCGGCATCGACGAACGCACGCCCGACCCGGCGGGCGGCGAGATCGTGCGCGACACCTCCGGACGCCCGATCGGGGTCCTGCGCGAGACCGCCGAGAACCTGGTCACGGCGCTGATGGAGGGGGAGGTCGACGCGGCGACCGTGCGGAGGGCGGCGGAGCTCGCGAGCGAGGAGTGTCTCCGCCACGGCATCACCAGCTTCCAGGACGCCGGCGCGAGCCTCGCCCAGATCGAGGTGCTGCGCCGCATGGCCGAGGCCGGCGAGCTGCCGGTCCGCCTGTGGGTGATGCTCGGCGAGGACAACGCGACGCTCGCCGCCGAGCTGCCGGGCTTCCGGGTGCACCGGGCCGGCGACGGCTTCCTGACCGTCGGCGGCATCAAGCGCTACGTCGACGGCGCTCTCGGCTCGCACGGCGCCTGGCTGCTCGAACCCTACGCCGACCTGCCCGGGAGCACCGGCCTCAACATCGACCCGCCGGAGGTGCTGCGCGAGACGGCGCGCCTGGCTGCTCAGCACGGACTGCAGCTCTGCGTGCACGCGATCGGCGACCGCGCCAACCGCGTTGCCCTCGACGTCTACCAGGAGGTCATCGGGGCGCGGCCGGACGGCCGCTCGCTGCGCTGGCGGATCGAGCACGCCCAGCACCTCGACCCCGCCGACGTCCCGCGTTTCGGCGAGCTCGGCGTGATCGCCGCCATGCAGCCGGTGCACTGCGTCTCGGACGGGCCCTGGGTGCCGCAGCGCCTCGGGGAGGAGCGCGCGAGGCAGGGCGCCTACGTCTGGCGCAGCCTGCTCGCGAGCGGCGCGGTCATCTCAGGCGGCACCGACGCGCCGGTCGAGTCCGTCGATCCGATCCCGGACTTCCACGCCGCCGTCACCCGGCAGCTCCCGGACGGAACCGCCTTCTTCCCCGAGCAGGCGATGAGCCGCGACGAGGCGCTGCGCGCGCGCACCCTGAACGCGGCCTACGCGGCCTTCGAGGAGGACATCAAGGGCTCGCTCACGGTCGGCAGGCTCGCCGACGTCACCGTGCTGTCGGAGGACATTCTCAGCGTGCCGGCGGCGCAGATCCCCGATGCGCGGGTGCTGTACACCATCGTCGGCGGCACGGTCCGGTACCGGGCGGACTGAGGAGTCCGACTTCGGAATTCGGAGTTCGGAATTCGGAATTTCCACCCGCCCACCCATTTCGAATTTCGGA
>JALOKS010000391.1 GCA_025456385.1 Thermoanaerobaculales bacterium
CCGACGCCGGAGCGGGAGAAGGCGCTCGCCTTTCCCGCCGTCTACCGGCTCTCGCCGGCGGTGCTGGTGGTCCATGAGGGCAACACCGCCATCAAGGAGCCGAAGGACGCGTCGGGCAAGACCATCGGCGTCAAGCAGGACACGACCTTCCAGCAGTACCTGAACCACGACCTCGTCCTCTACAAGGGCGCCAAGCCCTTCGACTACCGGATCGAGAAGCCGGTGGTGCGGCTGTTCCCCGACAAGGCCGACGCGATGGCGGCCTTGGCCAAGGACGACGGCACCCTGGACGCGGTGGTCACCTCGCTCGCCCACGCCCAGGCGGCCATCGCCGAAGGGCTGCCGGTGCGCACGGTTCCCGGGTTTCTGTTCTTCGAGCCGCTGGCGGTGGCCGTCGACAAGGCGGATCCGGCGTTCGCCGCCGAGGTCGCCGGCGCGGTCGAGGCGCTGCGCGCTGACGGCACCTTGGGCCGGCTCTCGGTCGAGTGGTTCGGCATCGATTTGACGCAGTAGTGCCGGGGTTTCGCGGGTTGACGAAGCCCGCCAGGGAGGTTTGCGGATGAGGGACACCATGAGAAGAACGGCGTTGTTCGCGGCGGTGCTCGCGCTCGTCTCCGGCATCGCCGGCGCGTCCGAGCCGACCCTCGAGAAAATCAAGAAGAGCGGCGAAATCGTCATCGGCCACCGGGAAGAGGCGCGGCCGTTCTCCTTCGTCGAGGCAGGGAAGACGCCGGCCGGCTACTCGGTCGACCTCTGTCTTCGCATCGCCGAGGCGGTGAAGGCCGAGCTCGGCAGGGCCGAGCTTGCGGTGAAGTACGTGCCGGTGGGCGCCGAGAGCCGCTTCGACAAGGTCGCCGACGGCAGCATCGACCTCGAGTGCGGCAACTCGACGATGACGCTGTCGCGGATGAAGCAGGTCGATTTCACCAACATGATCTTCATCACCGGCGCGAGCCTGTTGGTGCGCGAGGGCGAGCCCATCGACGCCGTCAGCGGCCTCGCCGGCAAGAAGGTCGCCGTGGTCGAGGGCACGACCACGCAACAGGAACTGGCGGCGCGGCTCAAGTCCGGGCTGATCCAGACCACGGTCGTGCCGGTGAAGGATCATGCCGACGGGCTGAAGGCGCTGTTGGACAACAAGGTCGACGCCTACGCCGGCGACCAGATCGTCCTCATCGGCCTTGCCCGCAGCGCGCCCGACCCGAGCAAGCTCGCCCTGGTCAAGGAGCTGTTCAGCTACGAGCCCTACGGCATCGCGCTCAGGCGCAACGACGCCGACTTCCGCCTGGTCGCCAACCGGGCCCTGGCGCAGCTCTACCGCAGCGGCGAGATCACCGGCGTCTACAATCGCTGGTTCGGCGACTGGGGAGCGCAGCCGAGCCGGCTGCTCGTCGCCATGTTCGCGCTGAACGGCATCCCGGAGTAGTCAGCCCTCACCCCGGCCCTCTCCCACGAGCGCGTTCCGCGCGCGGGAGAGGGAGTGGCGCGTTGAGGGTGGCGCCCAATTCCCCTCGTCCGCGGCGAACCCGTGGGAGAGGGAGAAGCCCGCCATCGTGGGCGTGCCCGCGTGGCGGGAGGGTGGGGGCGGACCGCCTCTTAGTTAGTGGTCCGGATCGGACCCAGAAGCCACCCTCACCCCGGCCCTCTCCCACGTGCGCGTTCCGCGCGCGGGAGAGGGAGCCGCTCACCGCCGGCGCCGTCAGTCTGCCTCGCCCACGACCAGCCGTCATGGCCGTGCTCTGTCACGGCCATCTACGCCTTTCGTGGACCCCCGGAACAGGTCCGGGGGTGACGAATGATAATGAGGGGTTCAAGAGGGTTTTGAGAGACGGACACCGGTCCAGCGGCGCGGGCTGCGGGTCCTGGTGCGTCGCTCTGGCCGCATGGTGCTACTGATCAAGAACAAGAACGCGGTCATTGCGAGGAGGCGAAGCCGACGCGGCAATCTACTAGCCGGGGAGACGGAATCGCCGCGCCGCTCCGCGGCTCGCGGGTGACGGCGCTTTAGGGGCATCGGCCCAATCCGAAACCGCTTTACTCCCGCGCGATCGTGACCTTCAGCGCGTGGGTGGCGCAGGAAATGCACGGGTCGTGGTTGCGGATCGTCTGCTCGCAGCGCGTCCTCAGGCGCTCGTCGTCGAGGTCCAGGCCGGCCTCGATCGCCAGGCGCAGGTCGGCCTCGATCTGCCGCTGGTTCTGCGAGGTCGGCGGCATGATCGCAGCCTCCACGATCCGTCCGTCGCCGTCGATGCGATAGCGGTGATAGCAGAGCCCGCGCGGCGCTTCGGTCGCTCCGTGGCCAACGGCGGCAGCGGGGTGCAGCGGGACGGCGGGCACGGCGGGCTCCTCGTAGGCCTCCGCCAGCCGGATCGCCTCCTCGCAGGCGAGGACCACCTCCACCATCCGCACCAGGATGCTGCGGTACGGGTTGCGGCAGACCGGGCCGAGCCCGATCTCGCCGGCGATCTCCCGGGCGATGGGCGTGAGCTGGTCGTGGTTGTTGGCGTAGCGGGCGAGGGGGCCGAGGAGGTAGGCCGAGCCGTCCGCGGCCGCGGCCCACAGCGCGGTCGAATGCGCCGACTGCTCCTCGTGGAAATGCTCGAGGTAGGCGTCGACGGGCACGTCGAGGCCGCGGCTGGAGACGACGCGGCCCTCGCAGATCGCATACTCCCGGTCATGGCGAAGCGAGACGAAGGTGTAGCCGACGTCGAGATCGGGGAAGTCGAAGGCGGCGAAGGTGCGGGCAAGTGCCACGGCCTGATCCAGGCCCCGGCGCAGGGGATCGGCGAGAGCGCGGATCCTGGCCGTCGCCGGCGCCCGGTAGAAGCCGCCGACGCGGAGGTTCACCGGGTGGATCGCCCGGCCGCCGACGGCCTCGATCAGCG
>JALOKS010000392.1 GCA_025456385.1 Thermoanaerobaculales bacterium
AACCCCCGTGGACGCCTACCTGAGCCTGCACTGCTCCCTGGCGTCGGAGCTCGAGGCCGAGCTGCCCCAGCTGCTCGCACCGTGGCCGATCCTGGGTACGGCGCTGGCACCCGGAGACGACGGCAGGGTAGGGGTGACGATCTACTTCGATGGTGCCGACGCTGCCGCGCGGGAGCAGGTGTCGGAGCTGCTGCTCGCCCTCGGTGCCGTGGGCCTCGCGGCCGCAGGGCAGCAGGCGGAGGACTGGTTGGCAGGCTACCGCCGCCTGGTGCGAGCCTTCGTCGTTGGCGATCGCTGGTGGATCGACCCCCACCCCGAGGCGCCCACCGCCGCGCCCGCCGGAAGGCTGCGCCTGGTGATGCCGCCGCGGACTGCCTTCGGCTCCGGCAGCCACGAGTCCACGCGGCTCGTGCTGGCGGCTCTCGAAGAGCTGCCGCTCATGGGCGCACGCGTCCTCGACGTCGGCACCGGCTCGGGCATCCTCGCGCTGGCGGCCGAGCGCTGCGGCGCCGGCCCGGTGCTCGGGGTCGACGTGGACCCGGTCGCGATCGGAGTGGCGCGGCAGATCGCGGGCCTCCAGGAGTGGCGGCCGCGGGTTCACTTCGCGGTCGGGTCGGCTGACTGCGCGGCCGCCGGAGCCTTTGACGTTGTGCTGTGCAACATGGTCACCGACAGCTTCCTGCCGCTGCTGCGGGCCATGGAAGGCGCTCTGGCCGACGGCGGTGCGCTGGTCGTGTCGGGAATGCTCGCCACGGAGACCGACCGAGCTCTCGAGGAGCTGAGGCGCGTCGGTTTGGACGCCCCGGGTGTGAGCACCCTCGAGGGCTGGGCGAGTGCCACCGTCAGGAGGCGGCGGTGAAGGCCGCGCCCTGGGTTCTCGCCCCGCCGGGCGGGATCGACCCCGGACGGGTGGTGGTGCTCGAAGCGGGCGAGGCGCGTCATCTGACCTCGGCTCTGAGGCTCGGGGTCGGCGACGCCGTGGTGCTGGTCGACGGACGGGGCACGGTCGCACCGGCCGTCCTGCGCACCGCCTCCCGGGCCCGGGTCGAGGCCGAGGTCGTCGAGATCAGGGTCGAGCCGCCGCCGGCACATGGCGGGGTCGCCATCGCACTCGGGCTGCTGGACGGACGTGCGATGGACTGGGCGGTGCAGAAGTGCGTCGAGGTCGGGGCGGGTCGGCTGATTCCGCTGCTCGCCGAGCGCAGCCAGGCGGGACGCCGCGAAGCGACCATGCGGGGCGACCATTGGCGCCGGATCAGCCTGCAGGCGATCAAGCAGTGCCGGCGATCCTGGGCCATGGAGGTCGGCGAGGGCCTCAGCCCCTCCGAGCTCGTGGCACAGACCCGAGCCGAGTGCGGCGTGCTGGCGGATCGCGCCGGTGCCGGCGCGGCGGACCTGAGGCCGGCCCCGGAACGGGTCCTCGCGGTCGGCCCCGAGGGTGGCTTCAGCGCAGTGGAAGAAAGCCTCTTCGCCGCGGCCGGCTGGCAGCGCCTGAGCCTCGGCCCGCACGTGCTGCGCGCCGAGACGGCAGCCGTCGTGGGTGCCGCGGTGCTGGTCGGACGGGAGACCGGCGGGCGCCCGGCCGAGGTTTGATATAGGCACTGGGGTAGACTCCTGGGATGCACGAGGAGACCCGCTGGATCGACTCCCACGCCCACCTCACGATGTTCGAGCCGGAGGAGGTGGCTGAGGTCCTCGACCGGGCGGCCGCGCGCTCGGTCGTCGGCGTCCTGGTTCCTGCGACCGGGCCGGCCGACCTCGATCGGGCCCTCGGCCTGAGCGCGGACCATCCCGACCGGCTCGTGGCAGCGGTCGGCGTCCACCCCCACGAAGCCTCGTCGCTCGACGCTGGCCTGAAGGCGCGCATCGAAGGCTCGCTCGGTCGCACCGGGGTCGTCGCGGTGGGTGAGATCGGGCTCGACTACCACTACCTGAACTCGCCGCGCGAGGACCAGCTGTGCGCCCTGGCCTGGCAGCTCGATCTGGCGTGTGAGGCGGGCCTGCCGGTCGTGCTCCACAATCGCGAGTCCTGGACCGATCTCGAGGCGGCGCTGGCGAGCCGGCAGGGCCGGCTGCGCGGCGTCTGCCACTCCTTCACCGAAGGGGCGGAAGAGGCGCTCCGCGTGCTCGAGCTGGGGCTGCTGATCGGAGTGTCGGGCATGGTGACCTTCAAGGCGGCCGCCAACATCCGGGCGATGGCGGCCACCCTCCCGCCGGGGAGGGTGCTGGTCGAAACCGACAGCCCCTACCTCGCGCCCGCGCCGCACCGTGGCGCTCGCAACGAGCCCGCTCTCGTGCCACTGGTGGGGGCGAAGCTGGCGGACGAGTGGCAGCTGCGGACCGGGGAGGTGGCCGCCCGCTCGACGGCAGCCTTCCGAGAGCTGTTCGCAGTCCGTGACGGCTGGGCCGGCTGAGAACCCGCCGGGGTTCGCGTCCGGCTCAGGACTTCTTCGGGCGGCGCCCGCGGCGGCGCTTGATGTGTTTGAGGCTGATGGTGAGCATCTTGTTGCTCGGGTCCTGGCCCACGTCGAAGCGCTGAGCCTCATCGAAGCTCAGTCCGTACTGCTCGAGAAACTGCGGCGCCTTCAAGCTCACCGATCGTCGCCGCCGCGACAGCTTCAAAGCGCCGTCCTCGCTCGCATTCTTGGAGATCTGCACGCCGACAAGCTTGCGTGTTTTGTCGAAAAACAGGACGGCATACGCGGCGGACTTGAGGCCGAAGGCCTCGACCGTCGCGGCGTCGAACGAGATCAGGCCGCTCGGCCGAATCGTTGCCCGCGGTCGGACTCCGGAGGTCTGTGGGGGAACGTATTTTTCGAAGGGCATCGGCCACCTCCATGGAGACTGCGGCCAGAATATGGGATCGTGGATCTCCAGTCAAGC
>JALOKS010000090.1 GCA_025456385.1 Thermoanaerobaculales bacterium
CCGGAGAGGAAGTCCCGCAGGCAGTCGGCGATCGAGAAGATGACCGGCGGCCGCTCGGCGGACTCGACCTCGCGGGCGAAGCGGGTGTAGAAGTCCCGGCCCTTGCCCTCCGGCCGCACCGGGCGGTAGAGGTAGATGAAGTCGTAGCCACTGGCAGGCTCCTCGAGAACGTCAGCGGCCCGCCACTCCACGCGCTCCGCGGGAACCCCGAGCCAGGCTCGGAGCGCGTCGCCGATCTCGCAAGCCCGCCGTGAGATCTCGATCTGGACGGTTCGGCGATGCGGATAGAGGAGCTGCAGCAGCAGCCCCTGCAGCCCGTTGCCGGCGCCGAAGTCGGCGCTGACCGCGTCCGGCCCGATCCAGGGCGCGGCCTTGAGGATCGGGCTCAGGCCGCCGGCGTGGTTCCAGTAGCCGCCCGCCGCGTCCATCCGGCGGCGTTCGTCCGCCGTGTACAGCGCCTCGTTCATGTGGAGGTGGCTGTAGAGCTCGAGCAGGCGCTCTTCGATCTCGACGCCGTCGCCGTCAGCGACGGCCCTCGCCAGGCGCTCCCGGAGAGCAGGGTAGTCGGGGAACAGGGGTGGAGGTGCGGGCGGACGCGAGCGTGCAAGGACCTCCGCGACCAGGCGAGCCATGCCGTCCGCCTCCTCCGGGGGAAGCCCGACGGTCCGCAGTCGGGCCTCGACAGTGCCGCGCTCGCTCACGGTCCGGTTGTAGCACGAGCCGCCTCGGGGCGCCGTCGGCTCACCCCCGGGGGGCCTCCGCGGCCCCGCCACGGTCGTGCGCTAAACTGAGATGGCGCTGGAAGTTGAGGCGCGGCGGCAGGGCAAGGCCGCCGCCTGCGGGGAGAACGGTGCGGTGAGCGAGCCGAAGCGGATCCTGGCGGTCGCCCTCGATCACCAGACCCTGGAGCGGGTCGGGCCGCTGTTCGCCCGCGACGAGCTCGCGCTGGAGCACGTGGAGGGCGCGAGCGAGGCGGCGCGGCGGGTTGTCCGCGAGCGCTTCGATCTCGTGATCTGCCGCTACCCGCTCCCGGACCTCAGGCTGCGGGAGCTCGTGGCGGCGATCCGCGGCCGTCAGAGCGCGAGCCGCCGCTCGTCGCTCATACTGCTCACGATTCCGGAGATGATGGCCGAGGCGGCCCATGGAAGCAGCGGTGGGCCCTTCCTCGTGTTCTCGGGTGACGAGCCTCTCGCCTCGATCGGCGACGGCGCGGCCAGGCTGCTCGAGGTCGCACCGCGGCACGCGCCGCGGATCAACGCCCGCCTCAGGATCAGCGTCGACGAGACGCGGGCGCCCTTCGTCGGCTGGGTGGTCAACCTCTCGACGAGCGGGATGCTGGTCGCCGACGCGCCGATGCTGCCGGTCGGCGGTCGCTGTCTCTTCGAGTTCACGCTGCCGAGCGGCGAGCCCGTCCGCGGCACCGCCGAGGTGGTGCGGCATGCGGCGCCGCGACGGGAGAAGGTGACGGGCTTCGCGCTCCGCTTTCTCGAGTTCGAGGCGGACGGCCGGGAGATCCTCGAGAGGTGGTGCCGGGGCGACGGCTGCCACGGTTAACGCGACTCGCGCGCCGCCGCGGCGCGCGCGTCGCGCAGGAGGGCCAGCGCCGATTCCCGCTCGCTGCCCGCCGGCAGCTCGGCGACGAGTCGCTCGAGCACCTCGGCGGCCCGCTCGGGCTCGCCCAGGTTGTAGTGGTCGACGGCCAGGTTGTAGGCATCGACGAAGCGGTTGTAGTCGATGGTCCACTGCAGCTCGTCGATCTTGGCGTCCACCCAGCGGCGCTGCGGGCCCTCGCTGCGCTCCCGGAGCGTGCGCAGCAGCGCCACCGCGCCGGCGAGGTCGTCGGCGGCGAGGCGGCGGTTGAGCTCCGAGATCTCGTCCTGGGTGGGCGAGGGGACGGGCGGCGGCTGCGAGCGGAAGCGCTCGGGGTGGTCGATGACCTCGAGGAGGCTGCGGCACGACCATGCCAGCGAGTCGTCGGCCGGCAGCTCGCTGAGAGCCTCCTCGAGCAGTGCCCGCGCGCCCGCGGGGTCGCCTTCGGCGTACAGCCGCGAGGCGCTGCTGTAGCGCTGGGCGGCGAGGTGCCGCCTGACGGCGCCTCGAGCGGCCACGATGGCGCTCCGGATCGCCTCGGGCCTGGCAGCTGCCGGAAGGTCGGCCTCGGCGAGCTCGAGGCGGGCAAGGGAGGCCTCGGGCTGGTCGTCCCTGAGGAGCTCGCGCGCCCTCGCGAGGTCCTTCTGGAGCACCATCGTCCACGCGTCGTCTGCGCGTCCGGATCGCCCCGCGAGGGAGGTGGCGATCACCGCCACCGCCGCCTCGCGGTGGTCGGCCCGGAGGGCGAGCCGCAGCGCGGTCTCCGCGAGGCCGAGGTCGTTCGGCTGCAGCCGGTGCGCGGTCGCGGCAGCCTCGACGGCGCTGGCCGACGTGTCGCCGCGGCGGAGGTGGACCGCAGCCAGTTCGGCCCAGGCCGGAGCCAGGGTCGGGGCGAGCTCGGTCGCTCGGCGGAGAACCGGGATCGGGTCCTCGGCCCCCCCGGTGCGCCGGGCGAGGAACCGGCCCCAGGCCAGGAGCACCATCGGGTCCTCGGGACTGGCGGCAACCGCCCGTTGGTGGGCGCTGCGGGCGCGGTCCCAGTCGGCCCGCCGCTCCGCCGCGAGGGCGAGGGCGCTGAGGGAGGGTGCGTGCTCGGGGTCGAGCTCCAGCGCGGCCTCGAAGTACCCCAGGGCATCCGGACGCTCCGGCGTGTGAGCGGCGAGAAGCTCGCCCAGCCGGAAGAGAGTCTCGACCCGCGGGAGCTCCCGCAGAGCTCCGCTGCCGTCGACATCGATCTCCAGCCGGGTGCTGAGGGAGGGGAGGCGGGGGGCCTTGAGGTAGCGCCGGAGCTCGGCCTCGAGCGTCGCGTAGTCGGCATCGAAGGCAGTGCGGAACGCTTCGGCCTCGGGTGCGCCGCCGCGCTGCAGTGCCAGGTACTCGCCGAGCTGGACCCGCCGTTGCGCGTCTCCGAGCAGGAGGTAGTGGGTGAGGGCCCAGGACTGCGCGTAGAAGTCCGACTTGTGGTCCCGCTCGTTGTAGAGGGGGGAATCGAGCTCGACCGCGAGGAGCTCGGAGAAGGGCACGAGGGTCCGGCCGCGGAGACGGTTGAGGTGGCTGCGGACCGGAAGGCCGATCACGGCGCGGTCTCCGGCGATGGTGAAGGTCTGGTAGAACTCGGCGAGGCCCTCCGAGAGCCACACCGGCAACCACCACCGGTTCTCGGCCGCCAGGGCGTGCACGTACTCGTGGAAGGCGATCGCCGAAGCGTCGCGCGAGTCGGCGGCGAGGGCGATGAAGCTCGCCTCGGGGCGGCTCAGGAAGTAGCCGCTGACCGGAGCCGGCCGGCCGTCCCAGCGGGTCTTGAAGGGGGTGAAGGAGCGCTGGCTCTTGAACAGGTAGACCGAGGTCGGGAGATCCGACTGGCGCTCGAGCCGGCTCAGGCGGCGGACGACGGCGCGCAGCTCCTCGAGGTCGCGGGCGACCTCGCGGGTGGTGCTCGGGCCGGCGTTCGACACGAAGCGGAAGTTGGCGGTGCGCAGCTCGATCCAGCGCTCGGCCTCAGGGAGCCGGGGCGCGTCCGCAGCGGGCACGAGGGCGGCAGCCGACAGGATCAGGCCGGCGCCGAGCGCAGCCGCTACACTCCTCCCCGTGGGGGTTCGGGCGCCGGTCACGAGACCCACGTGAGCTTCAACCCCGGTGGCGGTGGCGGAGATTTCGCACGCGGCGAGGTACGGGCCGCCGGCGGCCGGGTTCGGCGGAGCGGCGGTGCGACGGGCGCGGCCGGACGAACTCGTCGAAATGCCCGTGTGCAAGGCGGGTGGTTCAGGAAGGTTGTGTTTGGAGGGCTAGGTCAGGTGGGACAGTTCAGGTGGGATGTCAAGGTCACGGGCTTCTTCGAACGAGTTCGGCGATGAGCGTTCGTACAACGGCCTCATCGGTGAGATAAACATATAAGCATAGAGTTAAATTGTCAAGCCCCACAGGAAATTCGGTCCGTTCAGCACACCGCCGTCAGGCTGCAGGCGTCGCCGATCTGCAGGCGCAGGAGCAGCAGCAGGTCGTGGGCGGACACCGGCTTCTGGAGGAAGGTGAGGCGGGCGCTGCCGAAGCGGGCGCCGATCTCGAACACCGGGTGGGTGGTGAGCGCCACGATGTGGCAGCGCGAGTCGGACAGGTTGGCGAGGGTGATGAGATCCATCGGCTCGTGCTCGAGCAGGCCCATGTCGATGATCAGGTAGGCGGCCGGGTCCGCGGCGCAGATCTGCCTGGTCTGGGGGAGGGTCGAGCAGCCGGTGACCCGCACCGTCGGGAGCTCGCAGAAGCCGTCGAAGACGGCCCACAGCAGCTCCTCCTCGCGGGTTGCGACCACGACGTGAACGACGTCCGACGAGCCGGCGGGCTCGGTCATCTCGTCGAGATCGAGGCCTGCTGCGTGTCCTGTCGAGTTGCCCATCGTCGCCCCCTGACCGTTCTCGCCCTCCGGTCACTGCCGGATAGGCAATCGTTGTGCCAGGATCGGCTGAGGATCAGGACTGAAGGGTTGTTCCGGAGTGGGACGCTCCGGTGTGACCGGCGCCGGCCAGAGCGGGGCCCGCGCCGCTCAGGGTCGCACCCGGCCTCCGGGCCGCAGCAGCGCCGGCTCCGGCCGGCCGCCGACCAGCACGGCGAGGCGGTCGATGAACCAGCCCTCGACACCGGTGCAGCCGTCGACCCCGAAGTCGAGGCGCAGCCGGATCGCGTCGCCGGGCTTCGCGAGGCGCAGCAGGTCGACCTGTGACTGCCCCCAGCTGCCGGCGATCTGTCCCTGGTCGACGCCCGTGAAGGCGGGCTCGCCGGCGAGCGGGTTGGAGTTCGTCGTCACGCGCCCATCGACCTCGAGCGACGAGATGACGGAGGCGTTGTACGGGTTGAAGCGGAAGGCCGACTCGGGCACGAGCTCGTAGTCACCGCCGTTGACGCTGAGCTTGAGATTGCCGCCGTCCCATCCGGGCTCGCTGGCGAGGTAGTGGTCGATGATCAGCAGCGCCGAGCGGGCGGAACCTGGCAGCTGGATGACGGGGCTCTCCGCGCGCACGACCCCGGACTGGTCGTCGCTGCCGACCACGCAGTTGCCGATCGCCGAGCTGTTGACGGCGTGGAGTGCGCCGCCGGCGCGGCCCGCGGGCAGCTCGGTCGTGTGACGCCAGCTCTGAGGCCGGTACTCGCCGTTGACACCCTGGCTGCTGAGCGTCCACGAGCCCGCTGCAGCGGGCGTGTCGAAGGGCTCCTCGTACACCGTCGAGCTCGGTCCCGCAGCGGGCGGGTTGGGAGCGAGGATCGGCTCGAATCGACACTGCTCGGGCTGACGCCGCATCTCCACCGCGGCCATCGCCAGGCTCACCTGCCCGCAGTCGGCGGAGCTGAGGACAGTGCCCGAGGACTGGCCTGAGATGAGATCGCTGAGCACCGTTCCGACGAGATCCGCACAGGCGAGCTCGAGGAGGCCGGCATGGTCGGTGAAGCCGGTTGCCGGACCCTGGTAGGTCTCCATCGCCCGCCAGTAGATGTGCGCCGCCTTGGTCAGCCCGAGCGCCGCGACCGACACGCCGTTGAAGCTGCCCCCGTCGGCGAGCAGACTGAAGGCGCGGTTGGAGATGCCGCTGTTGCTGTGGACGCCGCCGCTGTCATCCTCGCCGCAGGCGTAGTAGGGATCGGAGACGCGAGCCGGGTCGCCGAAGCAGGCCGGGCGCCACATGTCGCGGAAGGCGCCGCCCGCCGAGCCCTCCGCGACCAGCCAGCGCACCGAGTCGTCCCTCGGTGCCGTCAGCGACACGGTCGCCGTGACCCCTGCGACCGCACGCAGCCGGTCGCCGGCGCTCCGGGTGACGAAGATCGCGGGCGTCGCGTAGCCCGGCGGCGCGTCACCGCCCATGGTCAGCAGGGTGTCGCCTTCGTGGTTGGCGACGATCACGCCGACAGCGCCCGCATCCGCGGCGTGCCGCGCCTTGTCGACGAAGAGGCACGAGCCGCGGTCGACGAGTGCGATCCGGCCCGGCGTGAAACCCAGCAGGGGCTCGCAGGCGTCCCGTGCCGTCCCGACGCCGTCGTCGGCGGGCTCGACGAGGCCGCTGACCGACCAAGGTCCGGGCGGGTTGAAGGTCGCGCCGGCCGCGTCATAGGTGCCGGCGACCGTAGGCGGCGACTCGACCTCGAGCCGCGGCCCCGAGCTGCCGCCGAAGATCGAGCACTCGCCGGCGGTGCGCGCGCGGTCCGGCGCGTCGAGGCCGCGCTCGTTGAGGAGGTCCGCGACCTCGCCGAAGATGTCGGAGAAGCTCTCGTTGAGGGCCCCGGGCTGCCAGGCGTAGACGAGGTCGTGGGTCGCGTCGGTGTAGGCGTGGGTCCACTCGTGGGCGGTGACGTCGTCGGTCGCGAGCCCGGCGCAGAAGTTGGTCGTGCGGCCGTCCCAGGTCGCGTTCGGGCACTCCAGGGACTGCGCCTCGTAGACGACGTGCATGGTGCCGTCGCTGCGGTCCGGGCCGAGGAAGTCGCCACCGCTGAGGTTGCGGAAGAGCTGGTGCGCGTCGCCGGTGGCCGCGATGAGCTCGTTGACCTCGGCGTTCTGCGCCGGGCTCAGGGCGCCGAAGGGCAGCGGGTTGCCCTCGAGCCAGATCGGGTTCGGGTACCTGCGGTGGTGGATGCGGCGCGAGATCCGGCGCACGAGGTCGAAGCGCTCGAGCACGGCGCCGCTGTGCGCGTCGACGAGCACCAGCTCCCGAAGCCCGAGGCCGTCCTCGACCTCGGTCTTCCAGGCCAGCCGGCTGGTTCCGGTCCGCCCGCGCAGGTGCCCGGAGTTGTGGACGACGAGCTCGGGGACGGCCGCGTCCAGCTGCCAGGGCTCGCGCGCGCGGCCCTTGGCGACCGCCTGGCGGGCGATCTCCGCGGCGGCCTGCTCGCCGATCGCGGGCCGGGGATCGACGGCGATGCCGGCCACCACAGCACCGCTCACCGCCACGAGCTCGCGGTCCCGGTCGAAGTGGGCGCGCACCTCGGCGGCGAAGACCGGGATCCCGCGGTAGAGCTGCTCGAAGCGGAGGTGGGTCATTCCGAGCCGGTCGCGGCGGGTTTCCCGCAGCACCAGCTCGCGGGTCGGGTCGGCCGGGCCGAAGCGGCCGCCCAGGGCGGCGAAGAAGCTCCGCGCGCGCTCCTCATCGTTCGCCCCGGCGAGCTTGGGCCCGCCGGGCGCGACGCGGACGACGCCCGGCGAGCTGGGCAGCCAGCGCCCGTTGCCGGCGGCGAGCTCCCGCGTCGGGGCCGCGGCGTGGCGGGGCCGCCCCTGCCCGCCTGCCGCGTCGAGCGAAGCGGCGGCGAGGAGGGCGAGCACGAGCAGGCGCAGGCAGCGCATGCTCGTATACTACCAAGAGATGGGGGGCGACTTCCTTCAGCGGGCTGCGCAGGGGCTGCTGGTGGCGTTGACGGTCGCCGCGGCGGCTCATGCTCAGAGCACGACCGGCCGCATTCTCGGTACGATCACGGACGACTCGGGCCGGGCCCTGGCGGGCGTGACGGTGCGGGTCATCTCACCGGCGATGATCGGCGGCGAGCTCTCGGCCACGACCGGTGACGGCGGCGGCTTCCAGTTTCTCGGCCTCTTCCCGGGGAACTACACCCTCACCTCGGAGCTCGCCGGCTTCGTGAGTCAGGAGCGCCAGGAGATCGGGGTCGCACCGGGCGGTGCCGCGTCCGTGCTGGTCACGATGGCTCGCAGCACCTTCGCGAGCGAGATCGAGGTCGTGGCCGAAACACCGATGGTCGACCCGACCCAGGTCACCACCGAGCAGATCTTCGACCTTCAGTACCTGCAGGGATCGGCGATCGGCTCTTTCAACCGCGCCTACCAGGCGATCCTCCGCCAGGCGCCGGGCGTGGTCGGCGGCGACAACCCCAATGTCTTCGGCTCGACCCTGAGTGACAACGCCATCTTCATCGACGGCCAGGACACCACCGACCCGGTGACCGCCACCTGGGGCACCCTCTTCAACTTCGATTCGATCGCGGCGGTCGAGGTTCAGACCTCCGGCTTCGAGGCGGAGCACGGGCGCGCCATCGGCGGCATCGTCAACCTGGTGACGAGGTCCGGCGGCAACCGCTTCAGCGGCAGCCTCGACCTCCGGTACCGGGCCCAGGCTTTTCAGGAGAGCGGCGAGCACTACGACTCGAGCGAGCTCGACTCCTCCCGACGTGATCTCAGCGCCACCTTCGGCGGACCGCTCGCGCGCGACCGCC
The DNA here is from genome assembly GCA_025456385.1 of Thermoanaerobaculales bacterium. Classification (GTDB taxonomy): domain Bacteria; phylum Acidobacteriota; class Thermoanaerobaculia; order Thermoanaerobaculales; family Sulfomarinibacteraceae; genus Sulfomarinibacter. The sequence goes on from JALOKS010000090.1 coordinate 8,293, forward strand.
TGTGGTTCTTCGCCGCCTGGGAGGAGGTGAGCTTGCGGGCCACCCCGAGCGGCTCGCCGACGACCCTCGACTACCAGGGCACCAACTTCAACCTCAAGCTCAGCTGGCAGGCATCTCCGGGTTGGCGGGCCGTCGCCAGGATCGCCGGCTCTCCCGCCGAAACCGCCAACGACAACGCCTCCCGCTTCGTGATGCCCGAGGCGGGCTCCGCGGTGCGGCAGGGCACCGATCTCTACTCGCTGGAGGTCGACGGGGTGCTCGCCGATGCGCTGCTGTGGAGCCTCAACGCCGGGGCCTCCCGCTCGAAGCTCGACCAGTACCCACTGTCCGGCGACCTCGCCACCCCCTCGCACCTGAATGTGTCGAGCGGACTGCTCACCGCCAACTTCGACAGCCAGCAGTACTCGCGGCGCAACCGCAGGGAGCTCGCGAGCGACCTCAGCTGGTTCGTCGACGCCGCCGGCGCCCAC
>JALOKS010000393.1 GCA_025456385.1 Thermoanaerobaculales bacterium
CGAGTGGTCGGCCTCGCTGTCGCCGGACGGCCGCTACCTGTTCTTCATGTCGTCGCGGCGAACGGCCGCGGCGGCGACCGTTCTCACCGGGCGCTCCATCTCCGAGCTGCTGGCGATGTCCCTGGAGCCGGGGCAGGGGGCCTCCGCGATCTGGTGGGTGAGTGCCGAGCTCATCGACGGGCTGCGGCCGGAGACGTAGTCCGGCCCTGCTGGTGATTCGAAAGCCCGCCGGCCTCGGGCCGGGCCCGCGGCCACGCGTCCTCGGGCCCTCGGCTCTCCGAGAGCACGCTCTCGTCGCGCCTCGATCCCTCGTCCGCTGCGCGCCTGCGGCGCGCGCCGGGCCGCACTGGCGCGGCACTCGCTTTTCGTCCCGCCCCCGCCCCCCTCCCTCCCGCCCTCGGAGAATCGTCGCGCGCGACGCGCGGCGATTCTCCGAGGGGCAGGGGATTTTGAACTCGCGCCTGGGTCACGGTTCAGCCGCCGTCGTCATGGGTCCCTCGTCCTTCGTCGGTTACTGTTTGGAAGCCTTTGCGGGTCGACAGGGGTGGGTGGGTGGAAATCCGAAATCCGAAATCCGAAATCCCTCCTAGGGTCTCGGGTACAATCCCGTGCTCTGATGGCGAAGCACTCCCTCCCCGATGCCCGCGGCTACTTCGGCGACTTCGGCGGCCGCTTCGTGCCCGAGACGCTGATGGCGCCGCTCGCCGAGCTCGAGGCCGCGTATCGGAGGGCGACGCGCGACCGCGGCTTCAAGAGGCGCCTCGCCGAGCTGCTGACGAGCTACGTCGGCCGGCCGACGCCGCTCCACCCCGCGCGCAGCCTGGCGGCGCGGCTCGGCGGGGCCGAGATCTGGCTCAAGCGCGAGGATCTCTGCCACACCGGCGCGCACAAGATCAACAACGCCCTCGGCCAGGCTCTGCTGGCGCAGGCGATGGGCAAGCCGCGGGTGATCGCCGAAACCGGCGCCGGCCAGCACGGGGTCGCGGTGGCGACGGCGGCGGCCCTGCTCGGGCTGGAGTGCCGCGTCTACATGGGCGTCGAGGACATTCGCCGCCAGCAGCTCAACGTCGTGCGCATGCGCCTGACGGGCGCCGAGGTGGTGGGCGTCGACTCGGGCTCCTGCACTCTCAAGGACGCGATCAACGAGGCGCTGCGGGACTGGGTGACCAACGTCCGCAGCACCCACTACATCCTGGGCTCGGTCCTCGGCCCGCACCCCTACCCGATGATGGTGCGCGACTTCCAGTCGGTGATCGGCCGCGAGGCCATGGCCCAGTTCAAGAAGGCGACGCGAGCTCTGCCCGAGATGGTGGTCGCGTGCGTCGGCGGCGGTTCGAACGCGGCCGGCATCTTCACCGCCTTCATCCCCCACCCGGGCGTGGCCCTGGTCGGCGTCGAGGCGGGCGGGCGGGGGCCCGGACCCGGCGACCACGCGGCCCGCTTCACCTCGACCGCCGCCCCCGGGGTCCTGCACGGCACCCGCACCCTGGTCCTGCAGGATGAGGGCGGCCAGGTCCTGGGCACGCACTCGGTCTCGGCGGGCCTCGACTACCCTGCGGTCGGCCCCGAGCACGTCAACTGGCAGCGCAGCGGCCGCGTCGTCTACACCGCGGTCGGCGACGGGGAGGCGATCGCGGCCTTCCACCTCCTCGCCGAGAGCGAGGGCATCGTGCCGGCGCTGGAGTCGGCGCACGCCGTCGCCTGGGCGGCGAAGGTCGCGCCGACGCTGCCGGCTTCGTCGCGCCTGCTCATCAACCTCTCGGGCCGCGGCGACAAGGACCTGGGCGAGGTGGCGCGGGTCGAGGGGGGCACCCCGTGAGCCGCCTCGGCGCGGCCTTCGCGGCGGCGCGGCGCGACCGCCGCGCGGCCTTCGTGCCCTACATCACCGCCGGCGACCCGAGCCTGGCTCGCACCGCCGACCTCATGCGCGCGCTGGTGCGGGCAGGGGCGGACGTCCTCGAGCTCGGGGTGCCCTTCTCCGACCCGATCGCCGACGGGCCGACCAACCAGCAGGCCGCGGAGCGCGCCCTCGCCTCCGGCACGACCCTCGCGGGTGTGCTCGCGACCGTCGCGGCGGTGCGCCAGGAGCTGGCGCAGCCGATCGTGCTCTTCACCTACGCCAATCCGGTGCTGCGCTACGGCCTCGAGCGCTTCGCCGCGGACGCAGCCGCCGCCGGCGTCGACGGCCTGCTCTTCACCGACGTGCCGGCGGAGGAGATGCGCCCCTTTGCCGACGTCCTCGACGCGGCCGGGCTCGACCGCGTCATGCTCGTCACCCCGACCTCCGGCCAGCGGCGCATGAAGGCCGCGGCCCGCCTCGGCGGCGGATTCCTCTACCTGGTGTCGCGCACCGGCGTCACCGGCGCCCGCCAGGAGCTCGACCTCGAGCTCGAGGCCAACCTGAGGGCGGCCCGCAAGGCGTCGCGGCTGCCGGTTGCGGTGGGCTTCGGCATCTCGACCCCGGAGCAGGTGGCGCAGGTGGCACGGCTCGCCGACGGCGTCGTCGTCGGCTCGGCCATCGTCAGCCGGATCGGAGCCTTAGGGGATTGCGAGGAGCTGGTTCCAGAAATCGAAGCCTTTGCGCGGACGCTCAGCGAGGCCTGCAAACGTCGATGATTCAATTTCGGATTTCGGATTTCGGATTTCGGATTTCCGGCCCAACCCCCCGGACTCTCACGGGCTGGGCGGGGGAAAAATCCGAAATCCGAAATCCGAAATCCGAAATCTGATCCATGGCCCGTCCCAAGAGTCGCCGACTCGGCCAGAACTTCCTGATCGACCGCAGCATCGCCGACCGCATCGTGGCGGCGCTTGCCGACGACCCGCCGCGGGTGCTCGAGGTCGGCCCCGGACGCGGGTCGCTGACCGCGC
>JALOKS010000091.1 GCA_025456385.1 Thermoanaerobaculales bacterium
CTCGCACCGGGCGTGCGATGGGCCTCTACACGCTCGCCTTTTCGGCCGCCTTCGTGGTCGGCCCGGTCGCCGGCACCGCCGTCTTCGAGCGCTTCGGGCCGGCCGCCCTCTGGTACGGCATCGGTGGAATCGGGGTGGTCCTGTGGCTCGGTTTCTCCGCGCTCTCGCCCGCCTTCCGCAGGCCCGCCTGAGGGCCGCGACTGTCGCTCCGGTTCGTGCTATTTTGATGGGCTATGACGTCGGACTCATCACCGGGACGGACCTCCGACTCGCGGTCCGGCCTGTTCGAGATTCACACCGGCGAGGTCCTCGGCAAGCTGCCGCGCTCGATCGCCGAGCGGGGCTACCACCTGTACCAGGACCGCAGGGTGATCAAGATCACCTGGACCGGCCAGGACCTCGATGCCGAGCTGGTGGCTCCGGTGTGCACGGTCCGCATCTCCGACGTCGGCAGCGAGGAGTTCCTCGCCAGCGCCTGCTCCTCCTGCGGCGAGCAGGACAACCTGTGCTTCCATGCGGCCGCCACCATGCTGCAGTGGCTCGACATCCGGGCGACCATGCAGCGCCTCGGTCCGGGTGCGATGTGGCGCGCGAACTCGCGGCACCCCTTCATCTCCCCCGGCAAGTCGGCAGCCGAGCGGGTCGACCTCAGCCACCTCGGCGGCACCGATCTGCGCTCGGCCCTCGAGCTGCAGCTCTCGCTGCAGCGGACCGGCAGCGCGATCGCGGTCCTCGAGGGCAACGAGGTCGAGGTCCGCATCGCGCTGCCCTCCGGCGACACCCGCCTGGTCTTCTTCACCGCCTCCAACCTCCCCGGCGCCCTGCCGATGCTGCGGACGCTGCCGGCGATCCGGCTCGAAGGCGAGCTCGCGGAGCTCGAGCTGTCGGAGGCGCGCCTGCGACCCGTGCTCAAGGCGACCTGGGACGACCAGGGCATCATCCTCGAGCCCGGGTACCGGCTCGGCACGGGCCAGACCTTCACTGCCGAAGGCCTCAACGGTCGCATCCACGGACGCTGGGCGCGCATCGGCAACCACCTCTGCCGCCTCCTCGACCCGGCGACGCCGCTGGTCCCGTACTTCCGCCAGGGGCGGCGGGTGCTCAAAGGCAAGGACGCGCTGCGCTTCCTGAACCTCGACCACCCCCAGCTCCGCCAGCACCCGTGGTACCTGCCGCAGGGCCAGCTCGCCGGCTTCCGACAGCCGGCGGCCCCCGTCCCGCTCCACCTCGAGGCCGAGCGCGTGCCCAACGGCAAGATCCGGATCCGGCCTCGCTTCACCGTCGGCGACCACGAGCTGCCCTGGGGCGACGCGCTGACCCTGGTCGACGCGGGCTTCACGCGCATCGGCTCGACCATCGTCCGCGCCCCCGAGCTCGAGGCCTTCGAGGGCCTCGGCTTCAAGCTGCCGTTGCGCCGCCGCAACCTCGGCCTGCTCGGCAGCCGGACGGCGTTCATCAGGCTCCTGGCCGAAACCGGCCTGCCGGTCGTCGGTCCCGATCCCGAGCTCGTGGAGCTCGCGGCGGTCCTCAACGGCCGGGTCAGCGAGGAGGTCGTGAGGCCGCCCGGCCTCCGCTCCCGGCTGCGGCCCTACCAGGCGGCCGGCGTCGCGTGGCTGTGGAGCCGCTACCTGGTGCGAGTCGGAGCCCTCCTGGCCGACGACATGGGCCTCGGCAAGACCCACCAGGTGATGGGGCTGCTGTGCCTGCTCGCCGAGCGCGAGCCGGAGGCCTCGACGATCGTGGTCTGCCCCCGCGGGGTCCTCGAGCACTGGCACACCCTGCTCGCGACCTTCGCGCCGGAGCTCAGGGTCCACCTCTTTCACGGCCCGACGCGCTCGCTGCGCGGCTTCCGCGGCGGGATCGTCCTCACGACCTACGACATCCTCTTCCGCTCGACCGCAGAGCTGATGCAGCACCGCTGGGCGGTGGTGGTCTTCGACGAGGCGCAGCGCATCAAGAACCCGCGCACCAAGGCGGCGCGGGCGGCGCGCAAGATCCCCGCGGACTTCAGGCTCGCTCTCACCGGCACGCCGCTGGAGAACCGCCTGTTGGAGCTGTGGTCGGTGGTCGACCTCATCGTGCCCGGCTACCTCGGCTCGGAGCGGGAGTTCCGCACCACCCACCGCGATCCCTCGCACCACCAGCTGCACGTGCTCCGCCAGCGCCTGGGGGTGCTGACCCTGCGGCGGGTCAAGGAGCAGGTGCTTGCCGATCTCCCCGAGAAGTTCGAGGATCTGCGCTTCTGCCACCTCCTCCCGGCGCAGGCGGCGCTCTATCGAAGCCTGCACGCCCGGCACACGGCCGAGATCGTCGAGCTCCTGCGCGCCGAGGACGCCGAGATCCCGACCATGCACATCTTCGCGCTGCTGACCCGCCTCAAGCAGGTCTGCGACCACCCGGCCCTGGTCGACGACCAGGACGCCGCGAGCGCCGAGTCGGCCAAGATCGAGGTCTTCGACGAGATCCTCGACGAGGCGCTCGACGGCGGCCTGCAGGTCGTCGTCTTCTCGCAGTACGTGAAGATGATCGCCATCCTGTCGGAGCACCTCGAGCGGCGCCGCGTCCCGCACCTCGTGCTGACCGGCGAAACCCGCGATCGCGGCCGCATCATCCGCCGCTTCAACTCCGAGCAGCACGAGCGGGTGCTGCTCGCGAGCCTGCTCGCCGGCGGCGTCGGCATCGACCTCACCGGGGCCTCGGTGGTGCTGCACTACGACCGCTGGTGGAACCCGGCCAAGGAGAACCAGGCCACCGACCGCGTCCATCGGATCGGCCAGCGGCGTTTCGTCCAGGTCTTCAAGCTCATCACCAGAGACACCATCGAGGAGCGCATCGACGAGCTGATCCGCGCCAAGGTCGAGCTCATGGAACGGGTGGTGGCGCCGACCGAGGACCTCGTCGCCGGGCTCGACCGCAGCGACCTCATCAAGCTGCTCGACCTCGACCTCCGGGCGCATGCCCCCGGGGGGACGGGAGACGAGGGCGCGGCCGCGGCCGGCGGCGGGCCCTGAGCCGCGGAGGGCGCGCCCGCCGGGGGTGACAGCCACGGCCGGAGCAGGGACAATGAGCGCGCGAGGGAGGAGCTTCGCGATGCAGGACTTCGTCATCTGTCTCGAGTGCGAGAGCCCCGTCTACACCTTCGAGTGGAACGGCTCTCGGGTCACGGAAGCGGTCTGCCCCGCCTGCGGCAACGACCAGCCGTCGCTGTTCGCGACCGAGGAGGAGTACGAGGAGCTGTCGGCGACGACCGACCACGAGCGCGGGCTCGACGAGGACTGAGCCCGCAGCGTGGCCACCCTCTCGTTTCTCTGGCACCTCCACCAGCCCGGTTACCGGACCGCGGACGGGGTCTCGCACGCACCCTGGACGGCGCTCCACGCAGGCGGCGCCTACACGACTCTGGCGCGCGCCATCGAGCAGGCCGGCGGTCGCGGGCAGGTCCTCAACATCGTCCCGGTGCTGCTCGAGCAGCTGCTCGCGTACGCGGCCGGAGGTGTCGTCGACCCGGTGCTGGACGCGATCCTCACCCCGGCGGGCGACCTCGACGCCGGCCAGCGCCGCACCCTCGTCGCGTGGAGCGCGCACGTCAACCCCCGCCAGCTCGCGCGCTACCCGCGCCTCGGCGAGCTCGCCCGCACCCGCCCCGAGCCGCGCTCGCCGGCGCGGCCCGACCGCCGCTTCGGGATCGGCGCCCTGCGCGACCTGCAGGTGCTGCTGGTGCTCGCACATGCCGGCGAGCAGGCGTGGACCGACGAGCGACTGGCGCCGCTCCACCGCCGCGGCACGAACTTCAGCTCCGGCGATCACGCGCAGCTCGCGGCGTGGCTCCGCGCGCAGCCCGGCGAGCTGGTCGCGCGCTGGCGGCGCACCGCCCTCCTCCCGGGGGTGGAGGTCTCGACCAGCCCCTACGCGCACCCGATCATGCCCCTGCTGATCGACAGCTCGGTGGTGTCCGCCAGCTGGGAGCCCCACCCCGCGCCCGCGGTGCCGCGGTTCAACCGGCCTGACGACGCCCGCTGGCAGCTCGAGAGCGGCCTCGCGTACATGCGCGAGCAGGGCTTCGCGCCGCTCGGCTGCTGGCCGCCGGAGGGCTCGGTGTCGGCGGCGGCGGTCGCGGGGTACGCGGCCGCCGGCATGCGCTGGTTGGTGACGGACGAGGGCATCCTCGAGCGCAGCCTCGACCGGCCCCTGCGCAACGGCGGCTCAGCCGCGGATGAGCTCTATCGGGCCTGGCGCCTGGGCGGTCAAGGCCCGGTGCTGCTGTTCCGCGACCGCCGCCTGTCCGATGCGGTCGGCTTCCAGTACGGTCGTTGGGAGGACGAGGGCCAGGCCGCCGAGCACCTCACGCGCGAGCTCGAGGAGCTGGCGCGCGCCCTGCCCCCCGAGGCCGTGATCACGATCGCGCTCGACGGCGAGAACCCCTGGCTCTACTACCCCGAGGGCGGCGGCCGCTTCCTGCGCGAGCTCTTCGACCGCCTGAACCGCTCCACGCAACCCCTGAGCATGGCGACCCTGGCCGAGGTGGCTGCCGCGACGGCGCCGCTGGAGCTCGACCACCTGCACCCCGGCTCGTGGATCAACTCGACCTTCGCGACCTGGATCGGTCACCCCGAGAAGAGCCGCGCCTGGGAGGTGCTGGGCGCGGTGCGGGACGCGATCGGCGCCGGGGAGAACAGGCAGCCGCCGGCGCTGCGTCTGGCCGAGGGCTCGGACTGGTTCTGGTGGCTGGGCGACGACAACCCGACGGCCCTGGCGCCGCTCTACGACCGGATCTTCCGCCGCCACCTCCTCGATGCCTGTGCCCAGGCCGGGGTCGAGCCGCCACTCGACCTCAGCGAGCCTCTGAAGACGGCGACCCGGCCGCTCCGGGTGCCGATGTCGCCGCAGCGGCCACCCCCGAGCCTCGACGGCCGCATCACGACCTACTTCGAGTGGGCAGCGGCCGCCTGGGTCGAGAGCGCCGGCGAGGGCCCGCTGCGGCGGCTGGCGGCCTGGGGCGGCGCCGGGCTGCTGCACCTCCTGGTCGAGGGCTCCGGGGCCATGCAGTCGTTGATCAACGGCCGGCGGCTGGCGCTGCGGCTCGGCGACCCGGAGGGGCTCGCGTTCGAGCTCGAGATCGGCGCTGACGCCGCCCTGCCCGCGGGCGTCGTCTGCGCCGTCGGCCGCGTCGTCGAGATCTCGCTGCCGTGGAGCGGCGGCCCCGGCTCGCGCCTCGAGGTCCGTCTCGGCGAGTGCCACCTGCCCGACGGCGCCGCTCTGCTGCTCGAGCCTTTCCCCGCCGACAGCGAGTACGCCGAGCCCCGGCGAAAGGACTGATGCCGTGTCCGAGCTCCGGTACTGCCCGATCAAACACCTGTGGACGATCATCGCCCCGGAGCGCAAGCAGCGCCCCGACGAGTTCTGGCACGGTCGCGACCGGGCGCCGGCGGCGCTCGGCCCCGACCCCCTCGCGGCGGGCAACGAGGCGCTGACGCCGCCCACCATCTTCGCGATTCCCGCCGCCGGCGACGGCGGCGGCTGGCAGGTGCGCGTCTTCGCCAACCCCTTCCCGGCGCTGCGCGTCGAGGGCGAGGTGGCGCGCGAGGCGGTCGGCCTCAACGACACGGTTGCCGGCGTCGGCGCCCACGAGGTGATCGTCGAGACCCCGCGCTCCGACGCCGAGCTCGCCGACCTCACGATCGACGAGGTCGCGATGGTGCTGCACGCCTGGCGGGCGCGCCTGCTCGATCTGCGGCGCGACGTGCGGCTGCGCTACAGCCTGATCTTCAAGGACAAGGGCCGCGAGGCCGGGGCCTCGCTGCGTCACGCGCACTCGCAGCTCATCGCGACGCCGATCATCCCGACCACCATCGTCCAGGAGCTGAACGCGGCCCGCTCCCACTTCCGCCACCGCGAACGCTGCCTGTTCTGCGACGTGATCCGGCAGGAGCTGCGGCTCGGCGAGCGGGTCTGCCTCGAGACCGAGCGCTTCGTCGCGCTCGCGCCCTTCGCCGCGACCTCCCCCTTCGAGACCTGGATCCTCCCCAAGGAGCACCGGCACGACTTCGGGCTCGCAGCCGACGACGAGCTGCGCGCGCTGGCGGTGATCCTGCGCGACCTGCTGCGGAGACTGCGGGTGCTCCTCGACGACCCGCCCTTCAACCTCGTGCTGCACACCGCGCCCAACCCCCATCCGCGGCCCGGACGCCCGGAGTTCTGGACCACCATCGAGTACGACTTCCACTGGCACCTCGAGATCGTGCCGCGGGTCCACCGTCCCGCCGGCTTCGAGTGGGGGGCGGGCTGCAGCCTCAACCCGACGCCGCCCGAGGAGGCCGCGCGCTTCCTGCATGAAGCCGACCCGGAAGCGGGATGACAGAACAGTTTTGAGTTTTGAGTTTTGAGTGTTGAGTTCTGAGTTTTGAGTTGTGAGTTGTGAGTTGGCCCCCATCCACCCGGAACGCTGACGGGCGAAGGCCCGAAACTCACAACTCAGAACTCAACACTCAAAACTCAGTTGACATCGGCTTCAGGATCGCTCGCAGCGGTGCCGCCTCCGCGCCCTCGAGCCGGATCGGGAGCGCGATCAGGAGGTAGGTGCCGGGCGCCGCCTCCCCCAGCCACAGGTTCTCGATCCAGCTCATGCCGCGTCCGAGCAGGGCGTGGTGCGCGGGCAGCTCCGCGGCCGCGAAGAGGTCGACCGAGGGGGTGTCGATGCCGAGGAGCTCGACGCCGCGCGCGGCGAGCCAGTGGACCAGCCCGGCCGACAGCGCGGCGAAGCCGGGCCCGACCTCGGCGTCGAGAGGGTAGGAGTCGGTGCGCAGCAGGAGCCGCGGCCAGGCGGGCTCCCAGCCCCGGGGCAGGTCGGCGGGCTGCAGGGCGCGTCCGGCCCCGGGCAGGTGGAGGAGCTCCGCGGGGCCGACCAGGCGGTCGAGCGGCACCGAGTCGACGGCGGCGCCCGCCGGGTCGAGGTGGAGCGGGGCATCGAGGTGCGTGCCGGCGTGGCAGCTGCCCGCGTAGGCGCTCAGCACCATGTCCGGCGTGCGACGCTGCTCGAGCACGAAGGGACGGTCGCCGGGCCACACCGGCGTCGCGCCCCGCAGCGGCCGGCTGGCGTCGATCCAGCCGCCGGCGGCGAAGGCGCCCCGGATCTCAGCCCGGCCTGCCGCCACCGCCCCTCCGCCGCCGGGCCTCGAGCTCGGCCTTGACCGCCCCGGCGGCCCGGATGTGCCTCCTCACCAGGTCGACCAGGCCCCGCTGGTCGACGATCGGCTTGGCCATGTAGTCGTTCGCGCTCGAGGAGAACAGCAGCCGCTCGCGATCGCCGCGCATCGCGTGGGCCGTGAGCAGGATGACCGGCAGGTTGAGGCCCTCGGGGACGTCGCGCAGCCGGCGGGTGAGCTCGACCCCGTCCACGCGCTCGCCGTCGACCCGGGTGTGGCTGAGCGAGACGTCCATCAGCACGGCCGCGACCGGCAGCTCCCGCACCGCGCGCAGGACCTCGTCGCCGTCCTCCGCGCGCAGGACCTCGAAGTCGCCGACCGTGGTCAGGATCGCCTCGACCAGCACCGCGTTCGCAGGGTCGTCCTCGACAACCAGCACGAGATCCGCCACCGGCCCTCCTCTGTCGACTCTAGCCCGGAAGGTGGAGGAGAGCCAGGGGGGTGAATTCGGAATGAGGAATTCGGAATGAGGAATGACCGCCCGCCCGCCCGAACCACAGAGGCACAGAGAACACTGAGAAACCACAGCGAGTGATCATGACCCGGCACCACGATGACCTCGAAGTGGTCCTGCGATGGGTCAAAGGACCCTCAGCGTCGCTCTGTGAACTCTGTGCCTCTGTGGTTCAACGAACTCGTCCATCGGTGGGAACGATCCGTAGGCGGCCACGGCGCGGTCGCGCGACCTGCACGCTGTCCCGGAAGCTGCTGCGGTCGCTGCCTCCTGTCACTGTAGCTGTCACTGCCATCTGCCACTGAAACTGAATCCGGGCACGGAGACGGAAACGGGCACGGGCATGGGCACGGGTTCGGATGGGAACTCACCGCCGGTTCAGGAACTCCTCGAGGGGAGCGCAGTTGACGAGATCGGCGGCGGTCGCCCCCGCCTTGCGGGCCACGGCCAGGCCCCAGCGCAGATCGGCGATGCCGTCGGCGGCGTGCGCGTCCGGGTCGACCGCGAGCTTCAGCCCCAGCTCGAGCGCGCGGCGGGCCCACCGCCAGTCGAGGTCGAGCCGGTAGGGGCTGGCGTTGATCTCGACCGCCACGCCGTGCTCGGCGCAGGCGGCAAGGACTCGTTCGAGGTCGACGGCGTAGCCGGGCCGGGCGAGCAGCAGGCGGCCGGTGGGGTGGCCGAGCACCCGACAGGCCGGGTGCGCGACCGCGCGCAGGATCCGCGCGGTCTGGGTCTCCTCATCGAGCCGGAAGCCGGAGTGCACCGAGGCCACGACGTACTCGAGCCCCGCCTCGCAGCCGTCCGGGATGTCGAGCGAGCCGTCGCCCAGAATGTCGGCCTCGAGACCCTTGACCAGGCGCGGCCCCCGGCCCGCGCCGTTGAGCTCGTCGATCCGCCGCCACTGCTCGCGCAGCCTCGGCCCGTCGAGCCCGTTGGCGTAGGAGGCCGCCGGCGAGTGGTCGGCGATGCCGAGGTAGCGCAGGCCGTGCGCCGCCGCGGCCGCCGCCATCTCGGCGAGCGTC
>JALOKS010000394.1 GCA_025456385.1 Thermoanaerobaculales bacterium
CGCCCGAGACCGCGGTCCGCGTGCCGCCCATGACGGCGCCGCTCGCCACCGTCACCGTCACCCCCGCCAGCGGCTCGCCGTTGGGGTCGACGACCTGGCCGATGATGCGGCCGGTGGTCGTCTGCGCCGAGGCCGGCAGGCCGCCCGCGAGCAGCAACCCGGCGACGGCAAGCGCGATCACACACCGTCTGCTCATTCCCTTCCCTCCTTGTCCCGTACTGCAGCCGCCGGCCGCCGTCGGGTGGCGACGCCTCGGCGCTGACGGTTGACGGATCTCGCGCCCGGCGTGCGGCCCTGGTGCGGGGCCGGCAGGCGCGCCCGCGCAGCAGGCTCCGCGGGGCGCGTCGGAGCCGAGCCGGCGGGCCGGGCAGCGGCGGCCGCCACGCCGCCGGGTCCGCCTGCCAGCCCACACCGTTCGGACACCCCTCGGGTCCCTCCATGCTGGTTTGGGATCAGCTGCGCCAACCATACTACACATCGGCGGCGAATGCTGCGACAATCCCACCGTGGACCCGAGACTCTCGGACGCGCCCGGCGGAACCGCCGTGGTCCTCGCCAACGACCACTTCCGGACCCCCTTCGCCAAGACGACCCACGGCCTCGTCCGCGGGCCCAGCCGCTGGCCCGTGGCGGCGGTCGTCGACGCCGCCTGCGCCGGGGCCGACGCCGGCGAGCTGCTCGACGGGCGGCCGCGGGGGGTCCCGATCGTGGCCTCGCTCGAGGAGGCGCTCGCGCGGGTGGGCCCGCCCCCGGGGGTCTGCGTGGTCGGCGTGGCGACCGCCGGCGGGGTGCTGCCGCCGGCCCTCCGCGCCGACCTCCTGGCCGCCGCCGACGCCGGCCTCGACCTCGTCAACGGCCTCCACCAGCTGCTCGCCGACGACGCCGAGATCGCGGCCCTGGCGGCCTCGCGCGGGGCGAGGATCCTCGACATCCGGCGGCCGAAGCCGGTGCGCGAGCTCAGCTTCTGGTCCGGTGAGGTGCTGGGCCTGCGGACTCCCCGGATCGCGGTCCTCGGCACCGACTGCGCGCTCGGCAAGCGCACCACCGCGTCCCTGCTCGTCGCCGCCTGCCGGCGGGCCGGCCTCGGCGCCGAGATGGTCTTCACCGGCCAGACCGGGTGGCTGCAGGGATGGCGGCACGGCTTCATCCTCGACGCGACGCCCAACGACTTCGTCTGCGGCGAGCTCGAGCGCGCGGTCCTCGAGTGCGCGCGAGAGAGCCGGCCCGACCTCATCTTCCTCGAAGGTCAGTCGGCGCTCCGCAACCCCTCCGGCCCCTGCGGCGCCGAGCTCGTCGTCTCGACCGGCGCACGCGGTGTCATCCTCCAGCACGCGCCGGCCCGCGAGCACTTCGAGGACCTCGACACGCTGGGCTGCCGCATCCCGCCCGTCGCCGAGGAGATCGCGCTCATCCGGCTGCTCGGCGCCGAGGTCTGGGCCCTGACCCTCAACCAGGAGGGCCTCGGCCCCGAGCAGGCCGAGGAGGCGCGGCGGCGGCTGCAGACGGAGCTTCGGCTGCCCGTCTTCCTGCCCCTCGTCGATGACCTCGGAGGCCTGGTCGAGCTCATCCGCGCGCGGATCGCTGCCGGGCTCGCGGCGTGAGGATCGCGAGCGCCGCCTCGTGGACCGAGGCGGTGCCGCTGACCGTACCCTACGAGATCTCATCGCGGCGGATCGAGAGCGTCGAGCTCGTCTTCCTGCGCCTCGAGACCGACGGCGGGCTCGCGGGCCTCGGCTCGGCCTCGCCCGCCCGGGAGGTCACCGGCGAGTCGCCCGAGGCCTGCTGCGAGGCCCTTGGCGAGGAACGCCTCGCGTGGCTCCGCGGGCGCGACCCGCGCGAGCTCGAGGCCCTCGGAAACGAGCTCGCGCGCTCGCACAGCGGCACGCCGGCGGCGCGGGCGGCGGTCGACATGGCCCTCCACGACCTCGCCGCGCGCGCCCGCGGCGTGGCGCTCGTCGACCTCTTCGGCCGCCGCCACGACGCCCTGCCGACCTCGGTGACGATCGGCATCGCCTCGCTCGCCGAGACCCTCGCGCAGGCGGAGGGCTACCTCGGCCGCGGCTTCCGCTGCCTCAAGGTCAAGACCGGACGCTCCTTCGACGAGGACGTCGCGCGGCTCAGCGCCCTGCGCGCGGAGCTCGGGCCGCGGATCACGATCCGGATCGACGCCAACCAGGGCTGCTCGCCGGCCGAGGCGCGCCGGCTCGAGGGCGTCGTCCGCGAGCTCGGGCTCGAGCTCGTCGAGCAGCCGCTGCCGCGGGGCTCCGAGACCGAGCTGCGGGCGCTGCCCGCCGGCCTGCGGCGCCTGGTCGCCGCCGACGAGAGCCTGCACGACGAGGACGACGCCCGCAGCCTCGCGGCACCGCCCCCCGCCTGCGGCATCTTCAACATCAAGCTCATGAAGTGCGGGGGACCCGGCCCCGCGCGCGCCATCGCCCGCATCGCCGAGGCGGCCGGCATCGAGCTCATGTGGGGCTGCAACGACGAGAGCGCGATCAGCATCGCGGCCGCCCTGCACACGGCCTACGCGTGTCCCGCCACCCGCTACCTCGACCTCGACGGCTCCTTCGACCTCGCGCGCGATCCGGCAGCCGGCGGCTTCGAGGTCGTCGACGGCCGGCTGCGCCTGCTCGAGCGGCCGGGGCTGGGGGTCGAGCTCGGCGGCTGAAGCGGCCGCCACCGGGCCATACCCGTGCCCGTGTCCGTGTCCGTGCCCGTGCCCGTGTCCGTGCCCCGATTCCAGGTCAACGGCCGTGGCTGTCGGCCGTGGCTGTCGGCCGTGGCTGTCGGCCGTGGCCCGGTCACCTCCGGGTCGTTTCCTTCGGTTTGTAGCTGGCGAGCATGAAC